>JAMFRY010000061.1 GCA_026225015.1 Alphaproteobacteria bacterium | reverse complement strand
TTCGCTTGTTCGCCCCCAAAAAACCTTCATCGTCGGGAATGATTTGGAGATAAGATGACGCCGACCGCTATTGCCTCGCATCCTGCAGGCCATGACCCTCAGCCATCCCCGGCGACAAGGGATCACTGGCTGTTGTGGCCTGCGGTCACCGCAGTCGTTACTGTGTCAGCTCTTACCTTCCTCTGCGGCTTGCCAGGACAAATCAGTTTTACTCTGATCCCAATTTCACTGCTGGTATACTTGGTCGCCGCTATGACTATCTTTGTGTCGGCAGGGATTTGCTTGATCCGCAGGCGGCGGCGTAAGTCAACTTCCGCCATCCTCGCGCTAATCGTCCCTATTCTCCTTTTGACGCCGATTGGCTGGACGACAGATTGCATGCACCTTTGGCTAACAACCGAGTTTGGGCTTGGAGTGCTCAATTCCGACCAAGTAAGAAGGGGAACACTTATCGACTCTATCTACATACCTTCAACCAGCGACAAGCCTTTTCAGGTTTATGACTGGTCGGTCGGGTTCGCAGGAGGTACTAACACATTCCTCATTCATGACATCACCGATGAAATCGCCTTGCCGCTGCCTCAACATAGGTACCCCCTTACGCTTGAGAACGGATTCGGAGAAGTGTGCGCTGGCAGGGTAAAGCACTTGATCGGCCACTACTACGTTTGTGATTTCTAATGTCCTTTTCTCATGCTGAGCAAGCGTAGGATGGGTTGAGCGCCAGCAAAACCCATCACTTTTCGCGCGCCTAAGCGCTCATTCCAATAATCCCTTCATCCACGTTCTGTTCGACACATTGATGGGTTTCGCTTGCGCTCAACCCATCCTACGCAATGCATAAACCCTGAGCGCCGAGGCCAAAGCCTGCTCAGGGCCGCGTTCGCTATCGATGCGGATGATGACGGCGGCGAGGGATTCCGTTTCGGCTTTGGCGATGCTCTCCAAGGCGGCCCAGAATTCGGGTTCGAGCGCGATGCTGGTCCGGTGGCCGGAGAGGCTAAAGCTGCGTTTTTCGAGCATTGGAATCCGGCAACACATAGAGCAGCGCCGGCAGAAAGAGGAAGGTGGCGATCAGTACGGCCAGCAGGCTGAGCAGCAGCAGAACGCCCATGCTGGAGGTGCCGCGGTCATGCGAGGCGGCGAGCGTACCGAAGGCCGTGCCGGTGGTGAGCGCCGAGAACAGCACGGCATGCGCCGTGGCGGAATGCAGGAAACGCCGCATGCCGGCACGGAAATTCATAACGAAATACACATTGAACGACACGCCGACGCCCAGCAGCAACGGCAAGGCGATGATATTGGCGTAGTTTATTTGCAGACCGTAAATTTTTGCAAACAAGGCGGTCAGCAAGGCGGATAACGTGAGTGTGGAGAGTACCAGCAGCGTGTCGCGGAAATTGCGGAAAACGATGAACAGGATGATCGCAATCGCCAGCGCCGCCAGGAAGGCCGCCTCCCGGAACGAATCCAGAATGGTTCGCGCGGTGGCGATGGTGGAGATTGCCGGCCCCCCGGCATCCGGCGCCACTGCGAGCACGGCATTGGCGAATATTTTTAATCCCTTGGTGTGCTGGGCCGCAGCGGTGGGCAGGGCTTCCACGCGTACTCTTCCGTCGGGCAGGAACCAGTTGCGGGCGACCTGAAGCGGCAGATTTGCCTGGGTGATGGGTTGCGCGTTCAGTGAATCATTCAGCCGGGCGAGTTCGGCTGGCAGAAACCGCGTGACGGCGGCGTTCATCGCCATGATCTGCGCATCATTCTGACTTTGTAATCTACCCAGCGCGTCGGCAATGCGCAGCATCGGGGAATCCGCTGGCAGTTGCGCCTTGGCTTTAAGAATCGCTTCCCGCGTCGCCGCCATGGCAAGCCGGATATCCTGCGCCGTCACGGGCGCGCCGCCGCCGGATTGCGTGATGGACGTGGTCTGGATGGTCGGCGCCAGAATGGTTTGCGCCTGAGTTAACATTGCCAGCTTAACGCTCTGATCGGCCGGCACAAAAGTGGCGCCCGAAATAACACCCGACACCTCCGGGAGTGCCGAGAGTTTTTTCGCCATCGCATCGACGGCGGCCAGGTTCGGCGTGAGCACGTCGGCATAGAACGGGTTTGTCGCGGGATCATTGAGAAGCCCGTTCAGCGTGCGCATGCTCTCGGTATGCGGGTCTTTGGTGTCGAGCGGATTTGCGTCGAAGCCGATGGTGACCGATGCAACCGCCCCGGCGATGGCCAGCAGCCCAAAGATGATCAGCGTGGCGTGGCGGCGCCGGAAAATAAACTCGTCCACCTGCCCGCCGAAGGGCAGGCCGATCGGGAAAAATTCCGGACGCGGCGCGAAAAGCCGCAGCAGAGCAGGCAGAAAGGTGACGGTGCAGAAAAACGCGAGGCCCATGCCGGTGCCGGCGATGATGCCAAGCTCGGCAACGCCGATGAACGGTGTTGGCGCAAATGCCAGAAACCCGCAGGCGGTGGCGGCGGCGGCAAGGGCGATCTGGCCGCCGGCCTGGCGCGCCGTCTCCGTGATGGCAAGCGCCAGATCACCGACGCCGTGCCGCACATCGCGCAGGCGGACGGTGAATTGAATGCCGAAATCAACCGCCAGCCCGATGAACAAAATGGCGAAGGCGACCGAAATCAAATTGAGCACGCCGATGGCAATGGCGGCGAAGCTGATGGTGAGCACCAGACCCAGAACCAGCGTCAGCAGGATCGGGACGATCAACCGCCAGGAACGTAGCGCCAGAAACAACCAGAGCGCGATCAGCGCCACGCTGATCATGGCGCCCAATGCCAGGCCGTTCGTCAGCGATGCAAATTGCTCATCGGAGAGCGGGATTTGGCCGGTATAATCCACGGTGGCGCGGCCGGCCTTCACATCCGGCAAACCGGCGGCGATGCGCTTTAGGGCGCTGGTGGCGGCGCCGCCGGGCTGGATGCTGGCCTGGTTCAGTACCGGATGGGCGAGAACGAATTCGGCATCGCCGCCCAGATCGCCGCCGATCAGCCCCTGCCAGGAAAGGGGCTCCGGCTTGCCGGAAGCGGCTTGTTGCAGATTTTGCGCGACACCGGCGAGCGGGCCGTTATAGGGGGTAAGATTCGCCTGGCCGAGTTGCACGCCCTGGGCGATCAAGCGGATGCCGGTGAGCAGGCCGCGGGCTGAAGGGTCAGCCGCCAATTGACCCAGAAAAGGCTGGGCGGCGACGATAGAGCCGAGCAGTTTCGCCAGTTGATTCACCGGCAGCAGCAGCAAGCCGTTATTGGTGTAGAATTTGGCGCCTGCCGGGTACTCGGAGTCTTTAAAATGCGCCTTGTCGGCGTTCAGGGCCACATTCAACGCCTGCGCCGTCTCGCTTGCCTCTTCCGGCGATTTCGCGCGTACCACCGCTACGATCAAGCGGTCGAATTGCGGGAAATTCTTCTGATCCGCGATTTGGCTCTGCCGCCAGGGCAGCGAGGTTGCAAACAGATGGTCGGTGTCGGAATCGACCGATAAATGCGTGGCGCTGTAGCGTAGCCCCAGAACCGCAGCCAGCACCCCGATAACAACAACCGCCCAAGCCCGGCGCTGCGAGACGCCGACGAGTCTTACGATCAAACTAAGCAATTTGCCCCTCGTTGCTTTTCACAGCCAGTCTATCTGACAGCCTAGATAAGGTTACGCCCGAGCGATCAGAAGGTGACTCCGGCCACGACCAGATGAACATAAAGAGAGGCAAGCAGCCGATCGAGGAATTCCAGGAGCAAAATGGCGATCACCGGGCTGATATCGATGCCACCCAGATCGGGCAGAATGCGCCGGATGGGCCGGAGCGCCGGCTCGGTCAGGCGGTTGAGGAAGTCTGAAACCGTATAAACAAAGCGGCTATGGGCGTTGACCACGCCGAACGAAATCAACATGCTGATCACGACAGCGATGATGATCGCATAAATATATAGCTGGATAAGTTCACTTATCAGCCAGAACACCGCGCCCAATACCGTTTCGTTCATCCCAAGCCATCCCCAGTTGCGTATCATGTCTGAATACGTTGCGGGTGTGAGTAGCCAGCCCTGGTCGGGATAGCAAATCAATGCAGGACGCAGGCCGGCTGGCTTGACTTGCAGGCCCCAATGCGCGAAGCCGCGCAACCGTGGGACCATATGTCCCAAGCCAGATTCAGATTGGGGCTGTAGCTCAGTTGGTAGAGCGCGTCGTTCGCAATGACGAGGTCAGGGGTTCGATTCCCCTCAGCTCCACCATTCTTCCAAAGTGACTTGCTTTTTACGAGGACATATATCCCGCATTGGATCCCGGCCCTACTCCGCCGCGATCTGGCCCGGCGGCGTGCCACTCACTCGTTCCCGGACATCCAACACCTCAATGCCGATCACCCGGCCAGCCGCGTCGTAATCGAGCATCACGCCCGGCGACACTTCGCGCGTCTCGACAGAAACCGCGTCTTCCGGGGCGAGCCAGATGAACATGGCGTCAGCCGCAGGGTCATAGCTGGTTTTAATCATGGCAACTTCCTTCGTTTCAGCGCGTCGCGGTCAGGATAGGCGGTTAATACCACAATATCGGCGCCATCAGTCCAATGAACAACGCGCAAAATGCGGCCTCCGAGGTACGAAACCGCCTTATATGACCGAACCCGGCCGGGGCGAGCTGGAGCTGGAGCTGGTTCGGTCCAATCCGGCGACGCGATCGTCTCCGCGACCCATTCCGGCTTGATGCCGCGCTTTGCCATGGCTTCCTCGGCGTGAGACAGATAAAGGATCATTCAACATTTTTCCTGCGCAGAACGCATGGATTTCGGCCTTCACCACGATGCCAGCGGCACATCATATTTAAGGAAAATCAAGAGGTTGGTAAATGGTTTGCGATGAGTGATCCCACGCGCGAAGCGGCGTTCACGCTGGTTGCTTCTGTTCTGTCACGCAACACTTCGCTGGACACCGCGCTGGACGCTCTGCCGGAGATCGACTCACGCGACAAAGCCGCCGCGCACCGGTTGGCCGCCACGGTGCTGCGCCATACCGGCACGCTGAATGCAGTGTTGGAGTCGTTCCTTCCCAAGGAACCGCCGCAGCCGGTGCGAATCATCCTTTGGCTGGGAGCAGCCGCCAGCCTGTTTCTTGAGGCGCCGCCGCACGCCGCCGTAGGCACAGCGGTGGAATTGGCCAAAACAAAAAAACTGAATGCATTCAGTGGGTTGATCAACGCGGTTTTGCGCAAGGTGGCAACCGGTGGGCCTAACCTGCTGGAATTATTAGATATGCCACGATTGGATACGCCCGCCTGGGCCTGGGCGAGCTGGGGCGCGAACGCCCGCGCCATCGCGACGGCGCATCAACGCGAAGCGCCGCTGGACCTCACGCTCAAACCCGGTTGCAGCCCGCCGCTTGGGGGCGAGATTCTGCCAACCGGGTCCTATCGCTTGCCGCCAGGAAGCCATGTTGCAAGCCTGCCTGGCTTTGCCGAAGGAAATTTCTGGGTGCAGGACGCCGCCGCGGCGTTGCCGGTGCGGTTTTTGAACATTAAGCTAGGCGAGCGCGTTCTGGATTTGTGCGCCGCGCCTGGGGGCAAAACTGCGCAGCTAGCGGCAGCGGGGGGAATCGTAACCGCGATTGACCGGGATTCCTCCAGGCTCGCGACGTTGCGCGGCAATCTCCTCCGGCTGAACCTGACCGCTGAGCTTGTCGAGGCCGACGCTAACGAGTGGCAGCCCGCCGAGAAGTTCCCGAGAATTTTACTGGATGCGCCCTGCAGCGCTACCGGCACCATCCGCCGCCATCCGGACCTGCTGCATCTGCGCAAGCCGGCCGACATCGCCAGATTGACGCAGCTGCAAGACCGATTGCTGGACGCCGCCGCCGGCTTTCTGGCGCCGGGCGGAAGGCTGGTCTACGTGGTTTGTTCTCTGCAACCCGAGGAAGGTGCGCAGCGAATCAAGGCCGCCACTGCACGTCTTGGCCTACGACGCGACCGCCTGAATTTGCCCATGCTCGCCGAGGCGGTGACGCAAGAGGGCAATATTTTCACGCATCCGGGGCTATGGCCGGAGCGCGGTGGGATAGACGGGTTTTTCATTGCCCGGCTCGTCAAACCAGGCTGAACCAGACCCTCCCGCCGGCAAATCGGCGACAATGTAGGACCAAGCACGGCAACCGCTTGTGAAAGCACGGGATGGGTTGGTACAACCAGTCATGTCCATTGTAACGAATCCCTTCGTTATCGCTCCCAGCCTGTTGGCGGCGGATTTTGCCCGGCTGGGGGAAGAAGCCGCCGCGGTTGAGCGCGCCGGCGCCGATTGGCTGCATCTGGATGTCATGGATGGCCATTTTGTGCCGAACATCACCTTCGGCCCGCTCGTCGTGAAAGCCTTACGGCCGCATACCAGACTGCCTTTGGACGTGCATCTGATGATCGCGCCCGCCGACCCCTATATTGCGGCGTTCGCCGAGGCTGGGGCGGATCATATCAGCGTGCATCCTGAATCCGGGCCGCATCTGCATCGCAGCCTCCAGCTTATTCACGCGCTTGGGAAAAAAGCCGGCGTGGTCCTCAACCCCGCTACGCCGGTTGAGGCGGTTGCCCACGTGCTCGATTTGACCGATCTCATCATGGTGATGACGGTCAATCCCGGTTTCGGCGGCCAGGCCTTCATCGATTCCCAACTCGCCAAAATAGCCACGCTGCGGCGGATGATCGAGGCTTCCGGCCGGCGGATCATCTTGCAGGTGGATGGCGGGATCACCACCGCAACGGCGCCCAAGGTGCTGGCCGCCGGCGCCGACTGCCTGATCGCCGGTACCGCGATTTTTGGCGCCAAGGATTATTCGCGGGCCATTGCCGAACTCCGCGCGGCGCAATGAACGGCTCAGCGCCGCGCGCCGGCAGTCTTTCCCGCAGCGCCCGCTCCCTGTTTGCCAAAATTCAAAATCTGCGCACCGCGCATTACCCGGACGCGCCGGCTCTGGCGGTGCGCGATCCCTGGCCCGGCGATCCCAGCCGAGGCGCCCGGCTGATCAAGGATGAACTCGGCCAGATGGGCGCAATCCGCCGGCTGGATAATGACGTGTTTGCAAATCCCGGCAGCGCTTCCTCCCTGATGCGGGCGCATACAAATGGGTTCACCTGGCTTCGCGACCTGCGCGCCTTGGGCACCGATGCAGCCCGCGCCCGCGCCCGCGCCTTGGTTTCCGCCTTCATGGACTCAAATGAGCTGGACCCGATCGCGCAGCGCGCCGATGTGACAGGTGCGCGGATCGCCGCCTGGCTTGGCCATTACGATTTTTTCGCCGCCTCCGCCGATGATGATTTCCGCCAGCTTTTGATGAGCCGGCTGGTGATCGATGCCCGCAATCTGGCGGCAGCACTTCCCGCCGAGGAGCATGACGGGCGGGCGTTGACCGCGCTGAAAGGCTTGATCGCCGCCAGCGTCGCGATGCCGGAGCACGCCGTCTATATCACCCGCGCCTTACGCTTCCTGCCGCAGGAGCTCGAACGCCAGGTTCTGCCCGATGGCTGCCATGCCGAGCGCAGCCCGGCGGCCCATCTTGCCGCGCTGATGGACCTGACGGAAATGCGCGCTCTGCTGCAAAGCGGGAAAATCGAGGCGCCTGAGCAATTGCCGGCGGCGATCGAGCGCGTGGCGCTGGCGCTGCGCGCGCTGCGCCACGGCGATGGCGGGCTGGCGCTGTTCAACGGCACCAGGGAGGACCTGCCCAGCTTGATCGACCTCGTGCTCTCACAGGCCGGGCGGTCGCAGCGGGCGGTGGCGGGTCTTGGCGCAAGCGGGTTTTACCGCCTGGCCGCCGGCAAATCGGTCCTCCTCGTGGATGCCGGCGCGCCGGCGGCGCCGGGGTTCGACCGGTTTGCGCATGCGGGATCGCTCAGCTTGGAGTTCTCCGCGGCCAAGGAGCGGCTGATCGTGAATTGCGGCACGGCGGCGGCTTCCGGCCCGGAATGGCGCGACGCGCTGCGTGCCACGGCGGCCCACTCCACGCTGATCATTGCCGGGGTTTCATCCTCGGAGATTCGTGAAAATGGCCTCGGGCGCCGGCCCGGCCAGGTTAGCGCGCAGCACCAGACGGCCGGCGGGGCACATTGGCTGGAGACCAGTCATGATGGCTGGAGCAAGCCCTTCGGGGCCATCCACCATCGCCGGCTTTATCTGGCGGAGAGCGGCGAGGATTTGCGGGGCGAAGATTTGATCGAGGCCGAACAGCCGCAGCCATTCGTCATCCGCTTCCATTTGCATCCCAATGTCACCGCCAGCCTGCAGCAGGATAACGAGGCGGTGCTGCTGCGGCTCGCCTCGGGTCAAGGCTGGCGGCTGCGCGCCGACGGCATCAACATTGCCGTCGAGGAGAGCGTGTATTTTGGCGGCGGTGAGCCACGCCGCAGCGAACAGATCGTTCTTGCGGTGCATCAGGACGGACCGCAACTGGTCAAATGGGCGATCACGAAACTTGGTTAGACGAGGGAAGCGAAGATATGGCTTGCGTATTGTTAACGGGCGGCAACGGCTATATCGGCTCCCATACCACTGCCGTTTTGAGTGAACGCGGCCATGACGTTATCATTTTGGATAATTTCAGCAATTCCGGGCGCGACGTGCCTGATCGGCTGCGACGACTGACCGGCAAAACATTCCCTATTATCGAGGCGGATATTCGCGACACGGCAACCGTCACCGCCGCGCTTGCGGAATTTCCGATTGACGCCGTGATCCATTTCGCCGCGCTCAAAGCAGTCGGCGAGAGCGAGGCGGACCCGTTGCTGTATTACGACATGAATATCGTTGGAACGATTCGCCTGCTGGAAGCCATGCAGGCGCGCAATATTCGCCGGATTGTGTTCTCATCCTCGGCGACGGTATACGGCCAGCCGGATTTCTCGCCGATTCCGGAAGACGCGCCGACCCGGGTGCAAAATATCTACGGCCGGACCAAGCTGGTGATGGAAAACCTGATCACCGACCTGGCCCGCACCGGCAAATTGCTTGGCGCCGCCAATCTGCGCTACTTCAATCCGGTGGGCGCGCATCCTTCGGCCATGATCGGGGAAACGCCGGCCGGCGTGCCGAACAATCTGATGCCTTATGTCTGCCAGGTCGCCAGCGGCATACGGCCCTTCCTGCAGGTTTTCGGGAGTGACTATGACACGCCGGACGGCACCGGCGTGCGCGACTATATCCATGTGATGGACCTGGCGCAGGCCCATGCGGCCGCCGTTGAGCACCTGCTGGCCAATGACACCGCGTTCACCGTGAATCTCGGCACCGGAATCGGCATTTCCGTGCTCGATTTGGTTCATGCTTTTGAACATGCCAACAAACGCAAGATAGAATACAAAATCGTCCCGCGCCGGCCCGGCGACGTTGCCAGCTATTTTGCCAATCCTGAAGCTGCCGAGAAACTCCTGGGCTGGAAGGCCAGGTTGGGGATCGAAGAGATGTGCCGGGATGCCTGGGTTTGGGAAGCAAAGCGCGGCGGCATCAACGATGTGTGATTGAATCGGGTCCCGCGTGGCACCTAAAACGCTCGTCTTTCTCGTCACCGAGGACTGGTTTTTCGCATCCCACTTTTTCAAGCGCGCATTGGCCGCAAAGGCGGCCGGCTGGCGCGTGATCCTCGTCGCAAAATCCGGGGAGGCAAGCGTTGGTATTCGCGCGGCCGGGATCGAGGTGATTCCCGTGGCGTTCGACCGGCGCCGGACCAATCCATTCCCGGAACTGCTATTCACGCTCAAGCTCGCGGCATTATATCGCAGCCTGCGGCCGGACCTGGTGCACCATGTCGCTTTGAAGCCCATTTTGATCGGCGGGTTGGCGGCCCGGCTTGCCGGCGTGAAGGCCATTGTCAACGCACCGGTTGGATTAGGGTTTGTGTTCTCTTCGGACAGAGTGCTGGCGAAAATCCTTAAACCCTTTGTAAGCCTGCTGCTCCGCTTCACACTTTCGCCAAAAAACGCCCGGGTTGTTTTTGAAAATCCTGACGATCTTGAGGAGCTTCGCCGCCGAGGCATGGTCCGCTCAGGCGCCGGCGTGCTGATTAGGGGCGCTGGGGTGGATATCGACGAATTCGCGCCGGCGCCGGAGCCGCCTTTGCCGGTGCGGGTGATCCTGATTGCCCGCATGATCCGGGAAAAAGGGGTCGCCGATTTCGTCGAAGCCGCGCGAATTTTGAGGCGCAGAAATATCGGCGCGCAATTTTTGCTGGTGGGCGCGCCGGATAGGGGAAACGCCAATGCGTTGACCGAGGCCGAGCTGCGGGGCTGGGAGCAGGAAGGCCTGGCACAATGGCTTGGCCCCCGCAAGGACATCGCGGCCTTGCTGCGCGGCGCGCATATCGCCTGCCAGCCCTCCTCCTACCGGGAGGGATTGCCGAAATCTGCGCTGGAGGCAATGGCTTCCGGCAAACCGCTGGTCGCCACCGATATTCCGGGCTGCCGCGAAGCCGTGATCGACGGGGAGACTGGTTTTCTGGTGCCGCCTCGTGAGCCACTGGCTTTGGCAGATGCGCTGCAAAAACTGATCGAGGCGCCGGAATTACGTGCTTGCATGGGAAAAGCGGGGCGCCTGCGGGCCGAGCAGCATTTTGCCGATGCAATCATCTGTCATCAGACGCTTTTGGTGTATGAGGCGCTCAAAGACAGGTGAGCGTTACGAATATAAATCATTCCGTTAGAATATAAGTTGCTCGCTTCTAAATAATACCCACTTTGGGACCGTCGCCAGGCGCCTATGGTCTCGCAGCTCCGTGTCACATAATAGAAGCAGGTACGCGGTGCGATGAGGGAGCAATATGAACGCGGGGCGACGGCGGACTCTGACGGTCAGCCTGCTGGTACTGGCAGGCTGCGTAAATTATTTCGACCGCTCGGCCCTCTCGATTGGTAACCCCGACATCCGGGCGAGCCTGCACCTCTCCTATGCCGAAATGGGCGGTCTGCTCTCGGCTTTTGCCTGGGCCTATGGTCTGGCGCAGCTGCCGGCCGGGATGCTGGTGGACAGGTTCGGCCCGCGCCTCATCTTGGGTTTCGGGTTGGTCCTATGGTCTGCGGCCCAGATCGGCGCGAGTTTTGTAACCGGACTCGGTTCATTCATCGCTGTGCGTGTCGCACTCGGGCTGGGTGAATCGCCAATGTATATCGGCGGTACGCGGGTATGTGCCGACTGGTATCGCTTGCGCGAACGCGCTTTGCCGATTGCCATTTTCAATGCGTCCTCGGCTCTCGCCCCCGCGCTGGCGCCGCCGCTACTCACCGTCCTCATGCTCGCTTTCGGCTGGCGGGCGATGTTCCTGGTTGCCGGCCTGGCGGGCGGCCAG
>JAMFRY010000060.1 GCA_026225015.1 Alphaproteobacteria bacterium | reverse complement strand
GCCAGGTCCTGCCCCACCACGTCCAGCGTGTCAGCAACCTCGTTTTGAAACGCCAGCCGATCAGACGAGCCTGTCAAAAGGCTCAGCACGGTTTCTCCCTGAGAAGTCAGCATGGCCTGGTCGCGTTCGGTCACGTCGCCGGCCACATTGATATGCGCCAACGCGGCTGACAATGCCGCCCCGGCACCCTGGCCATTTTCATCCGTTTTATCGTCCGCCAGATCGCCCGCCGTTTCAATCAGGGTTTTCAATGCGGCGGCGCAGGTGGTGGCTGTCGCTGCCAGAAACATCGCCTGGTTGCGCAATTCCGTCGCGATGATGCTTAGAGGCCGGCCCGCTTCTCCGAGCTTGGCGGATTTCAGGGTCGTGTTCAGAGCCATGAAATTCACGTCCGTCTTCATCGTTTGGACCGCAACCAGCCTGTCCGACAAAGCCTTCGCCGCCATGGCGGCCTTCCCGCCGGTATCCTGGGCCAAGGCGTCGGCTTCCTCGATTTCGGTAACAAGTAACGCAGCGGTGCCCACGCGTTGTTCAAGGTCCCGCAAAAATCCGCCTGACTCCTCGGTATTTTTTCCAGTGGCAATATCCCGCAGATGCAGAAGGGCGGCCGCGTCTTGCGCCAGACCCACCAAACCGGCGCTGATTTCCGTCACCTCATGATTGAAATCGGCAAGCGTGGAATCCAGTTGCGCCGCCAGAAGTTCGCACATCAAGGCACGCATGCGCGCTGCCGCATCAGCCGGGATAACGGGATCGTCGAAGTCCAGCGAGGCTATGCCGACCTGAATATGTTCAATCCGCTGGCGCGTGATGTCGCCGATCTGCAGGGCGGTGAGCACGCGCATCACTTTTTTGCGAACCTCCCGCGCCAGCGCCCCGGCATCGGCGACCGCAACCGCAACCTGGGCGCGCTGCTCGGCCATGATTGCCGCGCTGGCAAGCAACTGGTCCGGCACCACGGGGATCATATTCCCGCAGCTCCGCGCCAAGGCTTCCGCCCTGCGCATCGCCACATGCAATTCATCCTTCAACGCGACAAGGTTTCGATCCAGCATATTCACTTCTTCACTGCCGGTTTCGATCCGTGAACGTATCTCCTGTGCGAATAAGTCAAACTCCGCATCCGCATTGGTGATGCCGCCCGCGGTAATTTTAATGACGACGGCGAAGGCGCGCATATAGGTCAGGCTGCGGCGCATGTCTTCGACTAGCGTTGAAAGAATAGCCTGCTGGTCCAGGAGTTTTCCGATGGCGCCGCGTCGCGCGCCTTGTTTCGCGGGCAAAGCCGAGAGCTTAGCGGCGGTGCCGTTGAGCTGCTGGGTCGCCGCCGCGGTGTTGGCCGGGCTTAGGGCATGGGTCAGCCGGTCCAGCGTGCTGACCAACACCGCGATCCCGTCTACTGCCTGCGAGAGCACGTCGCCGGCATCCAGAAACCTGGCCTCGATCACGCTGCGCGCGGATTCCACACGTTGCAGCAGATCGGCAGCGCCCGGCCAATGCTCATCAATCATCGCGGCGTCAAGCGTTCATCTTGAGGCGGCATACCGGATTTC
>JAMFRY010000059.1 GCA_026225015.1 Alphaproteobacteria bacterium | reverse complement strand
CCGGGTGCAGCTGGTATTCGTCCGACAGGCTGATGCCGATGCGATCGGCGCCGAGTAACGCCAGCAGCTTGTCCTGGTCCTCCACATTCGGGCAGGCGGGGTAGCCGAAGGAATAGCGCGAGCCGCGATAGGATTGCTGCAGCATTTTATCCAAATCCCGGTCATCCTCCGCGGCAAAGCCAAGCTCCGCGCGGATGCGTTTGTGCGTGTATTCGGCCAGCGCTTCGGCCATCTCGACCGAGATGCCATGCAGGTACAGGTAGGCCTGGTAGCGGTTCTCCTCGAACCATTCGCGCGCCACTTCCGAGGCCCGCTGCCCGACGGTCACAACCTGCAGGCCAATCACATCGCGTTGTGCATCATCCACGTCACGGAAAAAATCCGCAATACATTCGCCGTCCGCCTTCGGCTGGCGGGGCAAGGCGAAACGCGCGAGTTCGCTCACGCCGTCCTGGTCAAAAATCAACAGATCATTGCCCTGGCCAGCGGCTTTCCAATAGCCGTAAACCGCCTGCGGCTTGAGTATTTGATCCGCCTCGCACAGATCCAGCATCCGTTTCATCACCGGCCGCAATTCCTGCCGCGCCCAGCCAAGAAAATCATCGAGGGTCTTGCCCTGTTTGCGGAAACCCCATTGAAACTGAAACAGCGAGCGTTCGTTGATAAAAGGTACCACCGCCTTGGGCGCGGCCTCGATGATCTTCGCACCCCAGAAGGGCGGAGTGATCACCGGCACGTCACGCGTCAGCCGATGCCGGCGCGCCTGCACAGTTTTGATGTCCACCGGCGCGAAGGCGGCGATATCGGCCGTACCCAACTTGCGCTTGGTGTTTTTTGCCTTGCCCTTGCGCTTGGACTGGATCACCGCGAGGTAATTGTCGAAATCATTGCCGGTGACCTTATCCATCAGATGCAGGCCATCGAAGGCATCGCGCGCATAGGCCACCCGGCCGCAGGCATAGGCGGCGACGCAATCATCCTCGACATAGTTGCGGGTCAGCGCCGCACCCCCCAACATCACCGGAATATCCAGCCCCTGGCGGGTCATCTCCTCCAGATTTTCCCGCATCACCACAGTGGATTTCACCAGCAGGCCGGACATGCCGATGGCATGCGCATGATGCGCCTGGGCGGCGCTCACCATGTCGGCCAGCTTCACCTTGATGCCGAGATTGATAACCCTGTAGCCGTTATTGGTGAGGATGATATCGACCAGATTCTTGCCAATATCATGCACATCGCCCTTCACGGTGGCGAGCACGATGGTGCCGCGCTCCTCGCCTTCCACCCGCTCCATCATCGGTTCCAGATAGGCAACGGCGGCCTTCATGGTCTCGGCCGATTGCAGCACGAAGGGCAGCTGCATCTTGCCGGCGCCGAATAATTCGCCAACCACCTTCATGCCGTCCAGCAGAATATTATTGATGATCGCAAGCGGCTTATGAACCAGCAGCGCGTCATCCAGCTCCGCGGTCAGCCCCTTGCGGTCGCCATCGACGATCCGGTCCTTCAACCGCCCCTCAACGGTCTCAGAGCGTTTCTTTTTGGTGGCGTCGACGGCTTTGCGATCGGAGAAGATTTCCAGCAATTTCTGCAGCGGATCATAGCCCTCTTCGCGCCGGTCATAGATCAAATCCTCGCAGACTTTCACCTCGGCCGGATCGATCAGATGCAGCGGGCGGATTTTCGATACATGCACGATCGCGCCGGTCATGCCGGCCTTTACCGCAAGATCGAGGAATACCGAGTTCAACACCGCGCGCGCCGCCGGATTCAGGCCGAAAGAAATGTTGGAGAGCCCGAGGATGATCTGGATATCGGGAAATTCATCGCGGATGGCTTTAATACCCTCCAGCGTCCAGCGGCCGAGCTGGCGGTCATCCTCGTTGCCGGTGGCGATGGTGAGCGTCAGCGGGTCGATCAGCAGGTCCGATTGCGGCAGGCCGTATTTGGTGCACGCAAAATCCACCAAACGCCGGGCGATGCGCAACTTATCCTCCGGCTGCTTGGCCATGCCCACTTCGTCGATGGTAAGCGCGATGACGGCGGCGCCGAATTTCTTCGCCAAAACCAGGCGGTCCGCGGCATGGTGCTCGCCATCCTCGAAATTGATCGAGTTGATGATGGGCTTGCCGCCATGCAGTTTCAGCGCCGCCTCTATCACCGGCGTTTCGGTGGAATCGATCACCAGCGGCGCGTTCACAGAGGAGGTGAAGCGGGTGATCACCTGGTTCATCTCCTCGGTCTCATTGCGCCCGACAAAGGCCGTGCAGATATCCAGCGCGTTGGAGGCCTCCGCCACCTGCTCGCGCCCGATCGCCACGCAGCCATCCCAATCATGCGCTTCCTGCAATTCCCGCCATTTTTTTGAGCCATTGGCGTTGCAGCGCTCACCGATGGAAAAATAGCTGTTTTCCTGCCGCAGCGGCGTCGCGCCATACAGGCTGGCGACAGAGGGAATCCAGACCGGCTTGCGCAAAACCGGGGCAGGGCGGGGATTGCCCAACCTCTTCAACATCGCATCCAGCCCCTGAATATGCGGGATGGAGGTGCCGCAGCAGCCGCCGATCAGGTTCACCCCGTCCTCGATCACGAAACGCTCCACCCAGCTCGCCATTTCGGCGGCGCCCAGCGGGTAATGGGTTTTGCCGTCCACCAGCTCGGGCAGGCCGGCATTGGGCTGAACCGAGATCAACCCCGGCCAGTTCTGCGACAGATAGCGCACATGCTCGGCCATTTCCTGCGGGCCGGTGGCGCAGTTCAGGCCCATCATCGGAATGTCCAGCGCATGGATGACCGTTGAAGCCGCCGCGATATCCGGGCCCACCAGCAAGGTGCCGGTTGTCTCAACGGTCACCTGCACGAAAATCGGAATGTCGCTATTGGCCTGCGCCCGCGCCCGTTTGGCGCCGTTCACCGCCGCCTTGATCTGCAGCGTATCCTGGCAGGTCTCGATCAATATGGCGTCCACGCCGCCGGCGATCAGGCCCTGGCTTTGCAGAAACAGCGCCTCTTCCAGCGGATCGTAGGCGATATTGCCAAGGCTTGGCAGCTTGGTGCCGGGGCCGATGCTGCCGATCACATAGCGGGTGCGGCCATCATGGAAGGAATCCGCTGCCTCGCGCGCCAGTTCGCCGGCAATCTTGTTGATTTCAAAGGCGCGGTCTTCAAGCTGAAATTCAGCCAGCGTGATCGGCGAGCCGCCGAAGGAATTGGTTTGCACCATATCGGCGCCGGCGGCGAAATAGCCCGCATGGATGTCGCGCACCAAATCCGGGCGTGACAGGTTCAGCACTTCGGTGCAGTTTTCCTTGTCCCAGTAATCCTGCGCGATATCGAGGGTGAGCGCCTGCACCCGCGAACCCATGCCGCCATCGCAGAGCAGAACGCGGTCGCGCAGAATTTCGAGCAGATGCGGCTTGGTCATCCTTGTCAGATACACCGGATCACCCCCATGTCCAGCCAATGGATTCCGGCTCAGATATGCGTATTCCGGTATTGTTCGGCGCGGTGGACACCGAAGCAGCCGCGCCGGACCGAGATGCCTGGCTGGTGGAAGATGGCGCCGCCATGCCCGCAGAGGGCTACGCCGCGCGGTTTGCCTTGCCCGAGAAGAAATTTGGTGCGGCCGACCCAGGTGCAGCCGGCCCAGGCCACGCCATCGGCTGCGCCTGCTGTACCTTGCGGGGTCCGGCCGCGGATGCGCTCACCCGCATGTTCCGCGCCCGCGCCACCGGCGCCGCGCCATACTTCAAACGCGTTCGTGTGCTCGCCTCCCCGGCCGGCGAGGCGAGCGTAAGGGAAGCGCTTGAGAATGACGTGGTGACGGTTTCCCGCTACGTTGGAAGCGATTAGCTGCCGCTTGCGTTCTGGGTCGCCATCGATAGATCAGGTTCGCGCCGGAGAGCGCGCCGTTTTCGGTTTGGCTTTCGGAACAGGCGCGAGAACCAGGTCCTGCCCGTGCTTGCTTTCACCTCGGCAAGCTCGGTTTGCAACCGCGCCAGGGCATCGCGCTGCCCCATGGCAAGCCGTGTAATGCGATAAGCCGCCTCCGGATTGCGCACGAACAAGGCCCGGATGATGGCGTCCGCCTCAACGTCCAGTGGCGCCGCCGCGCGGTCCGGCCGCACGGCCTCGTCAATGAAGGCGATGATCTCCCGATGTTCGTCGCGCGTCACAAAAAGTCCCCCAGTAAGGGCATTTGGTTGCAATTCGCATTCCCGCGCAAGCGGCTAAATGACGCATATCGCAGTTATGGAGATGATTTCACCCGAGCTTGAACTAACGGTGAGATTCACCCGTCTCCGCAACAATGTTACGTTCTGAGCGATAAACCAGACGCAATATTCCACCCCGACTAAAATTTTCGAAATGTGTCATGCCAATGGCGCCGATCACCATGCGCGAGGCGAAGTTATCTTCCCGCGCCACGGCGATCACTTTCGATAACAAAACGGTTTCATGGGCGTAGCGTAACGCCGCACCCGCCGCTTCGGTGGCCAGGCCCACCCCGCGCGCCTGCGGCAGATAGGCAAAACGCAAGGCCACGCCGCGGCCATCCGGCCGATGCATCAATCCGGTGAGGCCGAGAAAGCTGTTGCCGGCCCGCGCCCGCACCGTCCACATCCCGTAGCCATATTCGCCCCAGTCGCGAATATCCTGCGCCAACTCCTCTGCCGATTGCAGTGGACCGCGCACACCGCCCAGCATTTGCGCGAACGCCCGCGGATCTGCTTTCAGCGCGGCAATATCGCGCAGATCGGCAGGGGCGACCGGCGTCATGATCAACCGCGCCGTCGCCAGACGCCACGGAGATAACATGGCGGTCAGGGTTTAGCGCGTCAGCGGGCGGTATTTGATGCGATGCGGCTCGGTTGCATCCTGCCCAAGCCGGCGTCGCTTGTCTTCCTCATAGGCCTGGAAATTGCCTTCGAACCATTCCACATGGCTGTCGCCCTCAAAGGCCAGGATATGGGTCGCCAGCCGATCCAGGAACCAGCGATCATGCGAGATGATCACCGCGCAGCCCGGAAATTCCATCAGCGCATCTTCCAAGGCCCGCAGCGTATCCACGTCCAGATCATTGGTCGGCTCGTCGAGCAGGATGACATTGGCCTCGGTTCGCAGCATTTTCGCCAGATGCACCCGGTTGCGCTCGCCGCCGGAGAGGATGCCGACCTTCTTTTGCTGGTCGGACCCCTTGAAATTGAAGGCGCCGACATAAGCCCGCGAGGCCACCGTGCGCTTGCCGAGATGGATCACGTCCGTGCCGCCGGAGATCTCCTCCCAGACGTTTTTGCTCCCGTCCAGCGAATCGCGCGACTGGTCGACATAGCCGAGTTTCACGGTTTCGCCGATCTTCAACGATCCGGAATCCGGCTTGTCCACCCCGGTGATCATTTTGAACAAGGTAGTTTTGCCGGCGCCATTCGGCCCGATCACCCCGACAATGCCGCCCGGCGGCAGCTTGAAATTCAACCCATCGATCAATTCGCGCTCGCCGAAGCCTTTGCGCAGGTCGATCGCCTCGATCACCGTGCCGCCCAGGCGCGGCCCGGCCGGGATGACGATTTCCGCCACGCCGCCGGCCAGTTCCTGG
>JAMFRY010000058.1 GCA_026225015.1 Alphaproteobacteria bacterium | reverse complement strand
CTGTTCGGCGATGTGCCGATGGATCTGGAATTGCGGCTCTCGGTGCAGGATTCCCCCAACTCCGCCGGCGTGGTGATCGACATGATCCGCTGCTGCAAGCTGGCGCTGGAAAACGGCATCGGCGGCGTGCTGGATGGCCCCAGCGCCTATTTCTGCAAGCATCCGCCGGTGCAGCACACCGACGACATCGCCTATGAGATGACCGAAGCCTTCATCCGCCTCCGTCCGGCGCTGGCGAACGCCGCGGAATGAAATGCCTGATCGTCGCCGCCGGACAAGGGACTAGGCTGCGACAGAAGGGCGAACTGAAGCCGCTGATTCCGATCCGGGGCGTTGCGCTGATCGAGCGGGTGATCGGCAATGCGCTGCTGGCCGGCATCGAGAAAATATTCGTTGTTACCGGCTACCGCGCCGAGGCGCTGCAGGCGGAGTTGCGATTGCTCGGCAACCGCCTCGGCGCCGACATCACTGCCATCTATAACCGCGACTGGACCCGCGCCAACGGCGTTTCCGTGCTGAGTGCAAAACAATATCTCGACGAGCCCTTCCTGCTGACCATGTGCGACCATCTGGTGGACCCGGAAATCCTGCGCCGGATGACTGCTTTGCCAGACTCCCCGGATACGGTGACCCTGGGGGTGGATTTCAACATCACCGCTCCGCTGAACGACCCGGAAGACGTGACGCGGGTGAAATGCGAAGGCGATCGCTTGCTGCATATCGGCAAGATCATCCGGGATTTTAACTGCTTCGATACCGGGGTTTTCCTGTGCACGCCGGTCATGTTCGATGCGTTGTCGGAGAGCCAGAGCCGCGGCGATGACAGCATCTCCGGCGCCATGAACGTGCTGGCGGAATGGGGCAAGGCGCGGGTTTTCGATATCGGCGCGCGGCTCTGGGTGGATGTGGATGACCCGATCGCCTTCGGCAAGGCCGAGGCGCTGCTCGATTCCGGCCAGCTGTAAGCCGCGTGGACGGCATCCAACCCGAGCCGATACGGCGCACCTATGAGATCGAGGACCCGACCAATCTCTACGTGATCCATCCGATCTCGGCGCGGCTGGTGCCGATTTTCGCACGAATCGGCATCACGCCCAACACGGTTTCGCTGATTGGAATGGCATGCGGGCTGCTCGCCGGCCTGTTCTATCACTTTTGCAATCAGGCCGGCTGCGCGCTCGCGGGCTTCGCGCTGATGCTGGCCTGGCATGTGATGGACGGGGCCGACGGCCAACTCGCGCGGCTGACCAGAACCTATTCCGAACTCGGCAAGGTGCTGGACGGGATTTGCGACTATGTCACCTTCACCGCCGTCTATGTCGGGTTGGCGCTGACGCTGAGTGCGCGCTTCGGCGGCTGGGTTTTCGCGGTGGTGGCGCTCTCCGGTCTGTGCCATGCGGTGCAATCGGCGGCCTATGAGCTGCAACGCCAGAACTATAATGATTGCGGCTGGGCCACGCAGTCGGCCGCACTTCCCAACTTGAACCCATTGCCGCCCGGCCGAAGCTGGCGCCAGCGTATCGTGACGGGGCTTTATCTTCCCTATGCGCGCATGCAGCTCTGGGCTTCCGGCGGCGCGGAAACATTCAATGCCGAGTTCGGGTCTTTGTTGGCATCCCGTCCCGCCGGGCAGGCGGCTTTGCGCGAGGCCTATCGCGCGCATTTCGCCCCGCTCATCCGACGTTGGGGCGTGCTGAGCGCCAATTACCGTACGCTCGGCATCTTTCTGGCGGCGCTGCTGAAGCTGCCTATGTTGTATTTTTTATTTGAAATCGCCGGTTTCAGCCTTATTCTCGTGCTCCTGCTACAGGCGCAGAAAGCGCGCAATGCGGAATTTCTGAAGCAAATGGAGCAATCCGATGGGTGGCGCCAGCCGCTTATGTCCCCGCTCAAGCAGCCAGGCACCCAAGCCGAGCAGCAGCAATGACGGCGCCAGCGCGGAGACCGCGGGATTGAGACCCATCAGCAGCCCAAGATAGCCGGAAATCTCCTGGAAGAGCAGAAAAACCGTGCCGAGCAGCGCGCCAATGAGGATTTGCTGACCCGCACTCCCGGCGCGCTGCGCGCCAAATACGAAGGGAGCAGCGATCAGCGCCATCGCCACCAGGGATACCGGGATCGCCACCATGCTCCAAAAGCTCTGCGAATAGAACAAAGTGGGCTGATGTTCGCGCCTAAGCTCCTGCACATAGGCAAACAGCGCCAAAGGCGGCATGGTCCCAGGCGGCAACGCCAAGAGCTGCAACTGCCGGCCGGAGATGAACGGTGCCCAGTCGAGGCTGGCGAGATGATCCGTAGCGATTTGTCCGCTTTGCACCCGTTTGCGCAGTACATCGCGCAACACCCAGCCGCCATCCGGAGTGACATCGGCTTGCGCAGCCTGAACGTAATCGCGTAACGTCCCGTCCGGATTGAAACGATAAAGCCGCAAACCCTGCAACGTATCGCCGCCGCTGAAACGCCGCACGTTCAGGAATTGCCGATCCTTCTGCGCCCAGAACCCGCCATTCCCAAGACCGGACAGCGCATCCCCCAAGGCCGCCGCCTGCGCCCGTTGCGCGACAAGCTGCGCCACAGGGATGATGAACTGCGCGATGAGAAACAGCGCCAGCACCACCGGAACGCAGAGTTTGAGCACCGCGCCGATGATCCTTGCCTCGGACACGCCGAAGGAGCGAAACGCGGTCAG
This sequence comes from Alphaproteobacteria bacterium, assembly GCA_026225015.1. GTDB lineage: Bacteria > Pseudomonadota > Alphaproteobacteria > Acetobacterales > Acetobacteraceae > Acidocella. The sequence continues at coordinate 12,388 of JAMFRY010000058.1, read as the reverse complement.
CTCCGAGCCGCGCGCCAGGCGGCCAAGCCCGAGCAGCGCCGCCAGCAGCATGCATACTGGGGCAAGCTGCAACAGCCGCTCCGGCGCGGTCAGCAGCGTATAGCCAATCGCGTCTCTGACCTGATATCGCCCTTGCCCGACCAGCCCGAGCTGCTCGACGAAAGCCAGCAGGCTGAACAGGCAGGTCAACCCGGCGGCGAGCAGCAGAAAAGCCCGCAAAACCGCGCTGCCGATCGTGCGGTCAAGCAGCATCGGGCTCAACCGGAAGCGGGATCGGCTGCACGCGGCCGCGGCGTTACGGGCAACGCGAAGCCAAGACGCCGTATGGCAGCGCGCAGTGTGGGCAAATGCCATGACACCGCCAGGATGATCGCGAGGCCGGCCGGCGCCCAGAACAGCCCCGGAACTTCTCCCACCTGCCCATGCTGCACCCAGCTGCGCGCCGTCGTGCAAATCAGGTAATAGGCGGAATAGGCGAGGATGGCGGTGCCGAAATTGCCGTAGCGATTCTGCCGCGGACCGCCCCGGCCCAGGGTCACACCCAGGAAGGCCAACAGCAACGTCGAAATACCGGTTGAGATGCGCCATTGCAGCTCGGCGATATCCACCGGGGATTGGGAGCCCGCCAGTTGCCGGCTGCTCGCCGCAACCGGGCTGTAGCCGGGCGATGCGGGCGGCGCGCCATCCGGGTCCACATTCATGCCCGCCGCTTCCACCACCTGGTCATTTTCCGGCTGCCTCAGGTCGAATTTGTAGATATGCGCCTCGGAGAGATGCACCACGCGCTGCCCGCCGGCCTGCATCACCGCCGGCTCGGCGTGCTGGGCATAGATCACTTCGAACCCGCCATTGCTCTCGTGGGTGACGAACACGCCCTGCGCGGTGGAGCGGCCCGGCCTGTCCCCCAGAAAGATCACCTGGCCGTCATTATTGCTGGCATAGAAGGTGCCGGCACGCATGGCGTTCACATTCAACATGGCAGAGGCGCGCTCGGTAATGGTGTGGGACTCGGCATAGGCCAGCGGGCGGATGAAGAGTGAGAGGCAGGCGACACAGAAGGCCAGGCCCAGCGCCAGCACCAGAATCGGCCGCGCCAGCCGCAGCGGGCTGATCCCCAGAGCCTGCAGCGCCGTCATCTCGCAATCGGCCTGTAGCCTGCCAAATGCGGTCACCACCGCGATGAACAGCGCAACGGGGATCAGAACATCCAGCGCAATCAGCACCTTAAGCCCCGCCAGAGCGGCGATCACGCCGACCGGCAGCAGCCCGCTGACCGCATCGGCCAGAATCCCCGCCAGGCTGTAGCCGGCGAACAGCGCGACCAGCACGCTCAGCGTCGCGGCAAAGGGCCGGAACGTGCCGCGCAACAAATAGCGATCCATGTTCAAAGCGCCAACAGCCGATTGTTTCCCAGTCTATGCCTCACAGGCTGTTCGTCACAGGCGATGGACGGCGTCAACCCAATTTTTGCTCCGGCCGGAAACGCCGCGCCGGAATGGCCCGTGACAACGCGGCCGACGGTCCTTAGATAGTAGGGGACGAATGTGTAAGATTTATGGCGCAGCTGTTATCTGCCGGTTATTGGGCGGCTCGTGCAGCGATAGGCGGGGAGCTGAAGCGAGTAGGCATGTCTGAGCAGGTTGAGGATATTCGGACGGTCATTTTCGCCACGCTGCACGCGATGCTGCCGGATGGCAGAACGATCACGGACGCCACGCATATTACCGAGGATCTCGGGCTCGATTCCGTCGCGATGATGGATTTCGTCATGGAGATCGAAGACAAGCTCGACATCTCCGTGCCGCTCGACAAGATCGCGGAGGTGGAGACGCTGGGCGACCTGATCGCCACCGTGCAACGGTTGAAGGCCGCCACGTAGCAAATGGGCCTGTTCGACAAGTTCGCTCCACTGGCGGAGCAGTACCGGCAGCACGAAGCCGCCGGAACCAACCCGTTCACCGTCGCCTTCGACAAGATACTTTCGCCGACCGAGGCGATGATCGGGAACAAGCGAATTTTGCTGCTGGGCACGAATAACTATCTCGGTCTGACCCACGACCCATCGGTGATTGAAAGTGCTATGGCCGCCACGCATCAAGCGGGCTCGGGCACCACCGGCTCGCGCATCGCCAACGGCAGTTATGGCGGACATCGGAAGCTCGAACAGGCGCTCGCGGATTTTTACGGCCGCAGGCATGGCATGGTTTTTTCCACCGGCTACCAGGCCAATCTCGGGGTTATTTCCGCGCTCGCCGGCAAGAACGATTTTCTGGTCCTCGATGCCGATTCGCATGCCAGCATCTATGACGGTTCGCGTCTCAGCCAGGCTCAGGTTATCCGCTTCCGCCATAACAGCCCGGAGGATCTGGCCAATCGGCTGCGGCGGCTGCGGGGCGAACCGGGCGACAAGGTGATCGTCGTCGAAGGCATATATTCGATGCTGGGCGACAAGGCGCCGTTGCGCGAATTCGCCGCGGTGAAGCGCGAATACGGCGCCTATCTGGTGGTGGATGAGGCACATTCCCTTGGCGTGCTGGGCAAGACCGGGCGCGGCCTGGCGGAGGAAGCGGGGGTGGAGGCGGATGCCGATTTCATCGTCGGCACGTTTTCCAAAAGCCTCGGCGGGGTTGGCGGGTTCTGCGTGACGGACGTGGAAGGGGCGGAGATTCTGCGGGTCGTCAGCCGGCCCTATATGTTTACCGCCTCGCTGCCGCCAGGCGTCATCGCTGCGGCGCAAGCGGCGCTGGATCAGCTTCGCACCCGTCCCGAACTGCGCCTGCGGGTGAATGAAAATGCGTTGCGTTTCTATCGGGGGCTGAAAGCCTTGGGCTTTGAACTTGGGCCGGAACCAAGCCCGGTGGTGTCTGCCATCATGGCGTCGCCGGAAACCGCGTTCAGCCTCTGGGCGGCACTGCTGGAGGCCGGGCTCTACACCAATGTGAGCCTGCCGCCGGCGACGCCGAGGGGGCTTGCCTTGCTGCGCTCCAGCGTGAGCGCCGCCCATAGCAATGCGCAGATCGACCAGGCGATCGCGCTGTTCGGCGCGTTGGGCGAGAAGCTCGGCCTGCTGGGCAAAGCCGAGATTCTTGCGCCAGCGAAATAGTTTTGCCGAAATAGTCTTGTCCCGCGGGGCAACGTCATGCGTGAGGCGCTGATTTTCCGCCATAACCTGTTCAAACCCTCTGAGCCTTTCATCGCTCAGCAGGGGCAGGCGCTGCGGCGCTACCGGCCGCTTTATCTGGGGCGGCTGCGCTATGGGCCCGCCCCGATCGGCGCCGAGTCGCTGACCATCGCCGATGCCGCGCGCTGGCCCCTAATGGCTGCGGGCCGGCAGATGCTATTGGCAAAGCCGGACTCCTACTTGAGACTGCTGGGCGACCGCCGCCCGGCCTTGATCCACGCCCATTTTGGCGTCGAAGGCCACTCGGCCCTGGCTTTGGCGGCGCGGCTCGGCATTCCGTTGATCACGACTTTTCACGGCTTCGACGCCACACTTTCGTTCGCCGGGCTGCTCGCCAACCCCGCCTGGCAACGCTATGCGCTGGGGCGGAGACAATTGGCGGAACAGGGCCAGCTCTTTCTCTGCGCTTCGGAATTTCTGCGCGAGAAAATCCTGGCCCTGGGATTTCCGCCCGACCGGTGCAGAACGCATTATATCGGCGTGGATATCGCCGCCATTTCGCCGCGTGCAACGGAGGAAGAAGCAAACGTCATCCTGCATGTCGCCAGACTGGAGCCGGTGAAAGGCACTTCTGTCCTGCTCGATGCTTTCGCCCGGATTGCCCCGTCTTATCCGGCCGTGCGGCTGCTGATCATCGGCGATGGCCAGCTTCGCGGCAGGCTGCAGGCGCAGGCACGAGACGCCAGCATTGGCGATCAGGTTGAATTCCTTGGCGCGCTGCCGCATGCGCAGGTGCTTGAGCGAATGCGCCGGGCCGCAATCCTTAGCGTGCCCAGCATCCGCACCAAATCCGGCCGGGAGGAGGGGCTTGGGCTGGCCACGCTGGAAGCCGCCGCGACCGGTGTCCCGGCCATCGGCTCGCGGATAGGAGGGATCCCAGAAGCCGTCGATGACGGACAAACCGGCTTCCTGGTCCCCGAACAAGACCCGGCGGCGCTGGCTGACAAGCTGCGGACGTTGCTTGACGATCCGGCCTTGCGGTGGCGCTTCGGCGCGGCGGCACGGTTGAAGGTGGCGGCGCAGTTCGATCTCGCAAAGCAGACCGCGAAACTTGAGTCATTCTATGACTCGCAGATCGAGCCCGCTTCGTGAGAAAAAGCGTTGTCGTCGCGGCCCATCCTGATGATGAAATCCTTTGGCTGAGCGCGGTTCTGGCGGCTGCGCGCCCAGTGGTGCTGTGCTTCGGCGCCCCGTTCGGGCAGCCGGACGTGGCGGTTTCGCGGCAGCGTGCCGTAGCGCAATTGGGGCTGGCGAATCTGGTTGATCTCGCCATCCCGGAATCTGGCGTGCGAACGTTGGTGGAATGGGCTGATCCGCAACCAACCGCCACCGGCATGGCGATCACCGACGCCGCCGGACAGGCGCGCTATGACGCGAATTTTGCCCGGCTGCTGACGGAGCTGCGGCCGCATCTCACTGGCGCAGACGACGTTTATACCCATAATGGCTGGGGCGAGTATGGGCATCCGGAGCATGTGCAGGTCCATCGGGCGGTCGCAGCGCTGCAAGCAGAGCTGGGCTTCACCCTCTGGTTCTCCAACTACACGGCGCCGCTGAGCTTCCCCCTGGCGCAACGCATCGGCGCGGCGCCATGCTGGGCGGAAAAGCGGGTCTTGCAACCGGATGTGCAACTGGCGAAGCGCCTGCGCCGGATCTATCTGCGGCATGACGCCTGGACTTGGTCCCCCCGGCATCGCTGGCCGGCGGATGAAATATTTTACGGCCAGCCACCCGGCGACAAAGCGGGATGGAGCACCCTGCGCGGTGAGACGCTGCTGGATGTTTCTGCTCTGAGGTGGTGGCGCCGGAAGCAGGCGGCGTTGCGCCCAGTCTGAATCTCCCGTCTGAATCTATCGCCGTGGGACGCTTTGGCCGCAAAAGTTGAAACCTCCGGCTTGCGTGCCTAGCTGAACCGTAGCCCGCAATCGAGGTAGGAGCACGGCATGGCCGCCCAACTCAACCATACCATCGTCTGGTCGTCCGACCCGGCGCATTGTGCCCGCTTCCTGGCTGAGCTGCTCGGTCTGCCGGCACCTTTTCGCTTCGGCCATTTCGAGGTGGTGGAACTCGATAACGGGGTCGCTCTCGACTTCGCCAAGAGCGAAGGCCCGATCCAACCGCAGCACTACGCATTTCTGATCAGTGAGGCGGATTTCGACGCTGTTCTTGATCGCATCTTCCAGCGTGGCCTGCCGCACTGGGCCGATCCGGCGCGCCGCCGACCTGGCGAGATCAACCGTGATGACGGCGGGCGGGGAGTCTATTTTGCCGGCCCTGACGACCATTTTCTGGAAGTTCTTACCCGTCCCTACGGGACCGACGCCGCTTAAGCTTCAGGGCTTGGACGCCACCTGAGCGCGTGAAAAAAGACCGGCATAAGCCAACCCGGCCGCCGCCAGCACCAGCGCGATACGCGCCAAAGGCGCCTGTGCCCAGGCGAACCGGCCTAACCCAAAGACGAATAAAAACATGAATAAGATAGACAAAACCGGCACAAGGAGCGGTGTAAGGAGTGAGCGCGGCGTGATCTGCCAACGGCGATGTAGATAAACCACCCCCCATCCCAGCAGCAAAGGATAGATCGCGGCCCAGGCGGAGGCGACTGCCGCCAGCCCGTCCGGCCCATGCACCAGCAACCCCGCCGCCAGGATCAAACTGCCCAGCAGCGCGAGCGTGGCGGCGGAGAGCTTTGCTGCCATGCCGGGCTGGCCGGAGGCCATCAGCAGTGGCGTGAGCAGTTGCGAAGTCACCCGCAAAATCGCCGCCAGGCTAAGAATTTCCAGCGGTAGCGCCGCCTGCGCGTAGCTGTGACCCAGAGAGTCATGCAGCAAAGCGGTCAGCGGTCTGGCCATCAGGCACAAGGCAGCCATGAAGGGGGCGACCAATAGGGTCAGGCGCCGGAGGGACCAGAACATGGCCTGGCGCAGCGCCGCGGGGTCCGCCGCCAGCCTGGCAAAAACCGGCAAGGCGGTGCGGTTGACCAAGGTGCCGACCGCCATGGCCGGCTCCATCGCAATGTCGAAGGCCAGGCGATAAACCGCCAGCGCAGGCGCGCCGTAGAACCAGCCGACCAGCAGAAAATCGATGTTCTTAAAAATCTGTTCGAACACATTGGCGGCGGCGGAGCGCAGCCCGAACTGTAGCAAGGGCCGGATGGCGGCGAGGTCGAAATGCCGCTCCGGAAAATATGGCCGCGCCCAAAGCGCGCCGGCCAGGATGAACACGCCGCTGGCGAAATAGCCCGCGACCAAAGCCCAGGCGCCGGCGCCGGCCAAAGCCAGCATCAGCCGCACCAGCGCGGCGCCGAAGGTGGCGCCAACATTCACCAGTGCGATCCGCTCATATTTCAACTCACGATTGAGCAGCGCCAGTGGAATCACCGCCGCCCCGACCAAAACCTGCTTGGCCGCGAGCAGGTAGAAAAAGCGGCTCATCCCGGCCATGTCGTAAACCCAGCCGAACAAGGGCGCCGCGGCGATGGTCAGCAACGCGACCACGATGGCCGCCGCCAGGATAAACCAGAACAGGCTGGAGAGCTCGCGGTGCTGGATCACCGATGCCTGCACCACGGCATCGCCGGTCCCCAGCCCGTCAAACGCCTCCACCACCATGGCGATGGAAATGACCAGCGAGCCGATGCCGAGCTGCGCCTTGGTCAGGTATAGCAGCACCACGATGATCGTGGAGAAATCCACGGTTTTCGCGACAATGGTGGCGCCGCCGAGCCAGTTGAAGCCGCGCCCGAGATGGCGCTGATGGCCTTCCAGCCCGTCCTCGATCTGCGTTGCCATTCAGCCGGAAGGCGGCAGGCTGGGCATGATCCAGGATCGGGTGCGGAGGAGATGCTTGAACCAGCGTCCGGATTGCCGGGCCCAGATGGCGGATTGGCCCCGCCCCCAATGGCCGCGAACCGGCGCGGCAGCCGACCATTCTTGCACCGAAGCGGCGATCCGCTCCGCCCGCGCACTCCAAGTGAAATTCCGGATCTCTGCTTGTGCGGCTTCACCCAAGCGAGAAGCCAGGGCGGCATCCTGCGTCAACGCCCGCAGGCCTTCGACCAGCGAGTCCAGGCAATCCGGGCGGCAGAGCCAGGCAGTTTCCCCATGTTTCAGCACCTCCGCTGCATCCGGAGTGTTCCCGGCCAGGATCGGGCGGCCGGAACCGAGATAGAAAAACAGTTTCAAGGGCAGAACCGTCGAGCCGAATTTCGCCAGCGGGTGCAGGGAGGGCGGGATCAGCAGCACGTCGGCTGCGAAAATATAGGCGCCCAGCGTGGCTTCCGTCTGCCAGCGAATGATCCGGATGTTTGGTACCTTGCTCGCTGCGGCTTCAACCGGGCCCTCGCCATAGGAGCCGACAAACAGGAAGGTGAGTTCGGGAAGCTGCTTCGCCGCCTCGATCACCAGCTCCAGGCCCTTTTTATGGTTGACCCGTCCGGTGTAAACCACGGTCTTTGCCTCTGGCGCGAGCCCGATCAGCCGTTTCGCGTCGGCGAGTGGAACGGGGGCGGCAAAGCGCTTCGGCTCAAACCCGTTATGAATGCAGCGCAGTTTTTGCTCCGGAACGCCGAGGGCAATATATTTGGCGCGCGTATATTCGGAATGGCAGACACTGCCCAAAAAGCGCTCATGGCAGAACAGCCAATAGAGCCAGTATTGCAGCGGCGGGATCTGGTCCGGCCAGGGGCGGTAATGGTCGAACACCACGCGCTTGCCAAACAGGATGGACATCCAGGCGACCCAGAGATTGCGGGTATAAATGGCGTCCGCCCCCGCAAATTCAGACCGGAAGACGATGCTGATTCCGGCGCAGAAATGCCGCAGCGCGGCCGGATGCAATGGCGCCTTGGCCGGCACCAGCGCCATTCCGGCAAGCGCCTCCACCTGTTCCCGGCTCACCTTGGCCGCGATGGGCGCGTGCAGGTGGCTTGAGGGAAAATGGCGGCCAAGATATTTCGCGGTGGTTACGAAAACCTCGGCATCGGCCTCGGCATTCGGCAGAGGATTCTCATAGGCAAAGAGCAGTTTCATACTGGCCCTGACATAGGGTGTCCCGGAAATCAGCCGGCAGTGCACCCTAATCGAAAGCCACAACCTGGATCAATGCCGGTCAAAGCCAGCGCTTGGATTCGCGGTTTCTGGGCCGCCAACAGGCTTACGTCGCAGCCACGGTTTCACGCCGGCTCGCGCGGAAGCGTGGCATGGGGCCGGCCATGCATAGAATTTGCCAGTGGCGGAGAATGAGATCGATTTTTTTGAAGACCATCTGCAGGTCGGCGAATTCGCGCGCGATGCGAAGTGGGTGCGGCAGGCCCTTATGGGATGGTTCGCCGGAGATGAGCCGGGCGCCGGCGGAGACGCGCAGCACGCCCATCAAGCCCTCACCTCCGGGCTGCGGCGCGGCCGGCTGCGGCAGGCGGACCGGCTGGCCGATATGACAGATACAAGACGCAGCCGCCTCGCCAGGCAAAATTCCTGAGAGATCGGCATTCAGCCAACGATAGACGCCGCGGGCCTCTATCGGCGTGAGACATCGGCCGGGGGCGTGCGGGGCGCGGATCGAAAAGCTGAAAATGCTGGGCAGGCGTTCCCAGGCTTCGTCTGCTGCGTCGCGGGCGATTTGCGGCGCGTCCAGCAGGGCCAGCGCGGGCAAGCCGGCGATGGCGGCGCTGACCACGGCGCCGAAGCCGCGCAGGATTTCCGCCCGGCGGCTTGGCGGTACCGCCGCGAAGGCGCGCATCTCGGCGAGCGCCGCGTGCCAGCGCAGCGACAAGCCGTAATTGCCGCAAGCCGGCAGGTTGGCGGCGGCTTTGCTGTGTTCGGGAAATTCGTCGCGGCCGAAATAGGCGTCCAGCCCCGCCGGCAAAGCTGCGTGATCGAGGCGGCGCGCGATTGAAGCGGGGATGAGCACCGCGCCTGCGAAAGGCGGGCCGGTGAAGAATTTGGAACCGGTGATCAGCACCACGGCATTCAGCTTCAAATAGGCTGCAATAGAGCGGGCCGAGAGCCGGGCCTGGCAGGCATCCACAACAATGTCCAGCGCATCGTCATAGTGGGCGCGCAATCGCGCAATGAAATCGGGACGTGGCGCCAGCAAGCCGGTTTTGGACAGATCGAGAACGTGCAGGATCACGCGCTTGCGGGCGGCGATGCCATTCGCCACCAGGCCGGCCAGCTCGGCCTCCACCACGCCGATTTCCCGCAAGCCCCCTTGCGCGTCGCGGAGAAAAACATTTGCAAGCTCGGTATCCGGACGGAATCCGGCAATGGGTCCCTGGCAGGAAACGGCGTGGCCGAGCGCGGTATCGACCGCGAAATGCACGCCGCTTGCCGCCATCGGCACGCCGCGGCCGGTTTCCTCCGGGGCGATGAGAATGTTCAGAATAGGTGTGCCAGCGCCGGAGAGATGGGTCAGCGCCAGGGCCAGCAATTCGGTGTCCGTGCCGGAGGCGGCCAGCACCACAGCGGCGCCCGGTGGCAGCGCGTAGACCCGGGTGATACCAAGGCGGACTGAAGCGAGCGAGGCGCGCACGGGGGCTTGGCTGCCTTGCGCCAGCATGGCGGCGGTAGTCTTCAACCGTTGCAGATCAGCCGCCAGATAGCCGCGTTCGGACGAAGAAGAGGCGGTGGAGGAGGCGAAGGTCACCGCCCAGGGGCGGGGGCGATGGCTGCACCCATAGCCGTTGAGCGCGGAGCGCGGATCGCGCTGCAGGCGGATATCGCCGCCGGTTTCCATCAGCGCATCCGCGGTGCCAAGCTGGTTCCACACGGCCCGGATGCGGGCAATTTGCGCCGAACTGGCGGCGTCGCCCGGCAGGTTTGCCGAGACGAGGGCAAGCAGTTCGGGCGTGGGCGCGACCTCGCTTGCCATGATGCCGGCCCAGCGTGGCAAGGCTGCGCGCTCAGCCGCCGTGAGGGAATCGGATTCGGCCTGGATGAACAAGGCGGCGGCCCGCGCCGCGGCCAAGCCAATGGCGCCTGCCATATTGGCCCGAGCGCCGGCGCGGCGGCTAAGCCAGGCGAGCTCCAGCGCGTGGCGGAGAAAAAAACCGAGCAAGGCCGGCACGGCAAAGGCGGCTTGCCCAAGGACGACGCTGTTATCCGGGCCCAAAGCGAAGGCGGCGTTTGGGTCTTGCGGTGCGGCGACCTCCACCCTGATGCGCCGAAAGGCGGCAAATTCCGGCTGGGTACGGGCCGCATCAATGGCAAGCTGCTGCCCGGTTCGGAGCAGGTTCACAAAATTCATCTATTTCGGCCCCGCATATTGCTGGATTTTACCCTAAATAGGACCTTTTAGCTAATTTTCAGCTACAATCCCGGCAATAACTGGCCAGCTTTCACGGAAGATTTCTTACCATTGTCATATCCGGCGCCTGGATTAGCGTGAGCTATGCAAGGGCGGGTCGGCACGTCAAAAGGCTCGTGCCATTGGTTGACATTATGCGGCTCTGCATATTTACAAAATTTGAGATTTTTCAGGAGCATTTGCTTGGCTGCTTTCAATACCGAGAAGGTCCTTTCGGTCCACCACTGGACCGACACCTTATTCAGCTTCACCGCCACCCGCGATCCCGGATTCCGCTTCACCAGCGGGCAATTCGCCATGATCGGGCTGGAGGTGGACGGCCGGCCGCTGCTGCGCGCCTACAGCATGTGCAGCGCGCATCATGAGGAAAATCTGGAGTTTTTCTCGATCAAGGTTGCTTCCGGCGCGCTGACATCCCGGCTGCAGCATCTGCAGGTGGGTGATAAAATTCTGGTTGGCCGCAAGCCGACGGGGACCCTGATCCAGGACAACCTGCTACCAGGCAACACGCTGTACATGCTCGGCACCGGCACCGGCCTGGCGCCATTTGTGAGCATCATCAAGGACCCGGATACTTACGAGCGCTATGACCGGCTGGTGCTGGTGCATGGCTGCCGGGCGATCGCCGAGCTGGGCTATGGCGAGTTGATCGTGAACCGCCTGCATGAGGATGAATTTCTCGGCGATCTGGTGCGGCAAAAACTGCTCTACTACCCGACCGTCACGCGCGAGCCGTTCCGCAATATGGGCCGGGTGACAACACTGCTGGAGACGGGAAAATTGGAGGCCGATCTGGGCCTGCCGGCGCTGAACCGCGAGAGCGACCGGGTGATGCTATGCGGCAGCCCGGAAATGTTGCACGATCTCACGGTGTTCCTGAAAGGCCGGGAATTCGTCGAGGGGAACCATTCCGAGGCGGGGCATTTCGTGATCGAAAAGGCGTTTGTGGAGAAATAGCCTGGGGCTTTTGATGAGGTGCCAATATAAATCACTTCGACGCCTCAGAAAGGGCCGCTAGAGCCCCGGAATTTCGCGTTTCATGAATTCATCAAACAGAGGCACGGTGAATTCTGTGTCGCCGTGTGCGGGACTATAGATCATCCCTTTGCCGATGAGCGAAGACCTAATGGGGGCTACGCTACTCACCTCCGCACCGTATTCCGCCGCTACGTCTCCTGAACGATGAGGCCCTGGTCCAAGTTCAGCTAGCGCACGGATGTATTTCTTTTCGGTAGGCGTCATGCGATCTAGTCTAACCCTAAAAAAACCCTCATCTAGCCGCATTAAAGCCGTTGGGGTAGCCGCTTGAACGTCCGATAGAGTGATGACGTCATTTTCGGCTATGTTCCAAGTTGCATGACCCCATTCCTGTATGAAATATGGATAGCAAAGCGTAATTCTAAGAATTTCATCCAGGGCCGCCTGCTCATAGCGAACGTTTTCTTTGAAAGCAGGATCTGTAATTGCCTTCGTGGCCTCCTGAGGCTTGAGGGCCGCGACAGACGGGAAGTCAAAAAGCCGTTCCACGTAAGATTTAGAATTGCCCATTTTGGCCCGTAGTTGAGGAAGGCCTGCCCCAAACAACACAAACGGCAATTGTCTTTGGTTGCATCTATGCATAGCCATAATCAATGCTTCCATATCTTCCTCCGACAGATACTGGATTTCATCAATTATGATGGCGACCGCGGTTGCTTGCTGTTTGGCAGCCTCACCTACGGCCAGAAATAAATCAGGCAAATCAGCGTTTATATCACCGCTATCGGCCAAACCCTCTTCGGTTGAAATGCCGACCTCTAGCAGTTTGCTGAAAAACCCGTGGCGGCTGGGATTATGATGTGATTCACTTCCCTTAATAGATTCGGTGAGGCGTACGGTGCGGGGTTCTTTTCGAGATCAGGG
>JAMFRY010000057.1 GCA_026225015.1 Alphaproteobacteria bacterium | reverse complement strand
GCGGCGTGATCACGCTGTCGGGCTTCGGAGAAGATAACCCGCTACGCCTGGCCGGCGACGTAAATTTCTATGTCCGTTCGTCGTTTTATGGGTTTGTCGAGGTGGCGCATCTCGCATTACTGCACGCCATTCTCGATCTTGACATGGGTTGGACGCCGGAACCTAACGCCTTGGAACGATAAACTGCTGGCATAAGGGATCACTATGGAGAGTCGCTTCAAACGCGTTCTGGTGACCGGCGGTGCAGGTTATGTCGGGTCCAGCCTGATCCCAAAATTATTGCAGGCAGGCTATCAGGTTTCGAACCTCGATCTTTTTCTGTATGGCGAGGATTTGTTCACCGCGCATCACGGCAATCCGAACTTTAAGGAGTTTAAGGGGGATCTGCGCGAGCCGGAGACGGTGCGCCGAGCGCTGGCGGGCTGCGATGCGGTTGTTCATCTCGCCTGCATTTCCAACGATCCGTCCTTCGACCTTGCGCCGGAACTTGGCCGGGCGATCAATTATGACTGCTTCCGGCCGCTGCTGCTTGCAGCAAAGGATGCCGGTGTCAAACGTTTCATCTATGCGTCCTCCTCCTCGGTCTATGGCGTCAGGAACGAGCCGGAGGTCACCGAGAATCTGCCGCTTACCCCTTTGACCGATTACTCGAAATACAAGGCGATGTGCGAAGACGTGCTGGACGAGGAACGCGAGCCTGGCTTCGTGACTGTGGTAGTCCGGCCGGCGACCATCTGCGGCTATGCGCCGCGGCTGCGACTCGACCTTACCGTCAATATTCTCACCAATCTTGCGATTAGTGATGGCCGCATCACGGTATTCGGCGGCGAGCAACTGCGCCCGAACATCCATATCGAGGATATGACCGATCTCTATTTGCTGCTCCTCGCCGCCGAGGATGCGCTGGTGGACGCCAAAGTGTGGAATGCCGGCTACGACAATTTGAAAGTCCGCGCCATCGCGGAGATGGTGCGCGAGCGGGTCGGCGAACAGGTGAAGATTGTTGTAACACCCGCCGACGATCACCGCTCCTACCATGTCTCCTCGGAAAAATTGCGACGAGATCTGGGCTTTACCGCGCGGCGCAGTGTCAGTGACGCAATAGATGATCTGCGGCGCGCCTTCGCCGCCGGCAAGGTGCCGAATCCGATGACGGACGACCGCTACTACAACATCAAGCGCATGCGCGCGGTACAGCTGCGTTGATAGCGCCCACCGGAACGCCCCAGAGTGCGAGAAACAAGGCGACGGCACGCGGCGCCTTACGGAGTGTGCAAATTCTGCTGCCGGTCTGGGGAGCGGCATATCTGCGTCAGTGTGTGGAGGTTTTGCTGCCGTCCCTGCTGGCCGCGGGGAACCTGCCGGCAGTGGCGGCGGCAATTCCCGTCGCGTTCATCCTGTCCACGCGTCAGCAGGACATTCCCGCGATCCACGACCATCCGGCATGGCGGGCGCTGGCTACGTTCTGCGAGACCCGGCTTGAACCGCTTGACTCGCTGTTGAGCGAGGCAAGTGCCCTGGTGCTGACTCTGGTCTATGCACGGGCCATTCGGTCTGCCGGTAACACGGCCCATGACGTCGGGTTTGTCTTTCTGGTCGCCGACTATGTCCTGGCGGACGGCGCGCTGCGCGAAGTGCTGCGACGCCTGCAAGGCGGGGCTGACGCAGTGCTGGCCGGCAATTTCCAGATCAGCGCCGAAGCAGCCGGCCGGCGGATTGCAGCTCCCGCGCCGGGCGAGGCGCTGACCATCTCGCCCCGCGCGCTGGTGCGGCTTGGCCTGGAGGCGCTGCATCCCGCGACGCAGGCTTGCCTGGCAGGCGAGGCCGCCCTGCATGATGCGCGCGCAAACCGCGTTTTCTGGCGGGCGGGCCGCGACGCGCTGCTGGGGCGCTTTTACCTGCTCCACATGATCGCCATCCGTCCTGTGGTGCTGGATGTCTGCATCGCGGCAGCTTGCGATTACAGCTTCGTGCCGGAATTCTGCCCATCGGGCCAGATCGAGACGATTACCGATTCCGATTCGTATATGGTGGCCGAAATGCAGCCGGCCGGGGCGGGGCCGCAAGACTGGCGGGTTGGCCCGCTGAAACCTGCGGCGCTGGCGGCTTCGCTGGCGTCCTGGGTAACGCCGCAGCACCGCCGGAATGCGGTCCACCCAATCTGCTTTCATGCCACCAACCTCGACAGGTTTAGCGCCGATTGCGCCGAGGCAATGGCGGAATCGGCGCAATTTATCACCGAAACCCAGCAGCTTCTGGGACCAGTCAGCCAACCGCATCGGCATCACCCAAGTTGGCGCGGGCTATTGGAGCACCATCAGGCTACTGCCATCCAGCAGGTCGACCTCGCCATTCTGGCCACCATTCTGGGCGCTGGCGCTGTGCCTGGCGGTCTGGGCCGGATGCGGCAGCTACTGCTTGGGCGGATGCCCAAGCCGCGCCCCTGGCACCCGCATTGGGCGGATTGGCGCATCCTGTGCGCGCGCCTCACCGCGCTGGCCGCCGGATGCCGCGTCCTGATCGTCTCGGCCGAAAATTGGCGCCTGCATGCCCGGCTGCTGCGGCATGCTATGGCCGGCGGCGCTCGCTCCGCCGCGCATCTGGATCCTGAAGCGCTTTTTGCTGCGGCTGCAGAATCGCGAGGCGCGCGCTTTGATTTCGTGCTGGCCGTGATCCGTCCGTCAGCGCAAGACGGGCTGGCCGGCATTTGCCAGGCTGCAGCAGCGTTGCTTGCGGAAGGCGGAAAGGCCTTGCTAGCGCTTTCGGAGTTTTCCGATGCGCCAACCCCGCCGCTTGCGCCGAGCCAGGTCGATGCCGCCGCCGCTTTGGCCGCGCCTGCGTTGCTGGAGGCGCGGCGCGAGACGGTGCCAGCGCCCGGCTGGCGCATTGCCGCGCAAACCGCGATGATGCGGCATGCCCGTGCCGCCACGCAGGCGCCGTCGCCGGCCCGACGCCTCGGTCACTTCACCGCCGGAATCGCCTGCGCCGGACTCAGCCTGGCCGCCAATCTCGCCTGCCGGCGCGAAACGGGACCAAGCCTGAGGCTGGACCAGGGCGCAATCTCCACCGCCCTGATCCACGTGCAGCGCGCGCCCGTGGTAGTCGTACCGGAGCACGCCGCCCAAACCAGGCAGGCCAGCCCATGGACAGTCTGACCGCTGGCATAAGTGATGCCAGAGCGGGCGCGCACGACGCCGCGCGTCAGGTGCGCTGCCTGCTGCCGATCTGGGGACTGCCCTTTGTAAAACGATTCCTCACAGTGGCTCTGCCTACCTGGCTGGCGCCCGGCAACCTGCCCGCCATTGCTGGCAAACTGCCGGCCGAAATGGTGATTCTGACCGCCCGCGCCGATGAGCTATATATGCGCTCTCACCCGGCATTTCGTCGGCTGGAGACGGTGCTGCCAGTCCGGCTACATTTCATCGACCATCTCATCACCGGCAATAACTACTCGACGACGATCACACTCGCCTATACCGAGGCG
Organism: Alphaproteobacteria bacterium; assembly: GCA_026225015.1. Classification (GTDB taxonomy): domain Bacteria; phylum Pseudomonadota; class Alphaproteobacteria; order Acetobacterales; family Acetobacteraceae; genus Acidocella. The sequence goes on along the minus strand of JAMFRY010000057.1, from coordinate 6,295 downwards.
ATACGGGATGCCGGGCTGGACATGCTGGACACCTGCTTCGTGTTTCTGGTCGGCGATTTTATCGTCGCCGACGGCTCCTTTGGTTACGTCATTGACCGTATGCTGGCAGGTCGCAGCGGCATTCTGGTCGGCAATTTCCAGGTGATCGAGGAAGACGCGTCGATCTGGCTACAAGACCAGATCGACGCCTCGCCCGCCATGCTGGCGCTGCCGCCCCGGCTTCTGGTGGATTGGGGTCTGTCGCATCTGCACCCCGCGACACTGGCGAACATCGTCAATTTCGGGATCATCCGCAACACGCATACCAACCGCATGTTCTGGCGCGTCGATGGTCACACGATGATTGGCCGTTTCTTCCTGATGCACATGATCTGCATCAGACCGGAGTCGACCGAATTCGTTATCGGCGCCTCCTGCGATTACTCGTTCGTCCCGGAATTATGCCCGAGCGGCAATGTCGAAATCATCACCGATTCCGACCATTACCTCGCAATCGAAATGCAGCCGCGTAACCACGAGACGGGTTTTTTGCGCGCCCAAGAGCAGCGGCCGAAGCGTCTGGCGCGCAGCCTTTCCGAATGGACGACGGCGCGCCATCGCCGCAACGCCGAGACCAGCGTGGTCTTCCACGCCAGCGAGCTGCCGCCTGGCCTGCCGCAAACCATCGCCACGGCGGATGCATTCCTGGCGCGGCTGCGGGCGCGGCTCAGCCCGGTGCCACAGCCGCACCGAAACCACCCATATTGGCTGGGCGCAATCGCCTCCTTTCGCGAAGCCACCGGCGCCAGCCTGACACTCGATGAGCGGCTCTTCGCGCTCGGCTATATAAAATTTGAAACCGGTCTCAAGGCCACCCTCCGGCAGCGCCTCGGCCGATTAGGCGCGAAAATCTTCGGGGCGCCGCCGAATCTCACGCGCTGGCATCCGCAATGGGCCGATTACGCCCCGGTATTCGAGCGCCTGCGGCAGCGCATTGGCGAGACTGCGAATCTGCTGATCGTGAGCGAATCCGCGACCGTCGTCACCACCTGGCTCGGTGATGGCGGCGAGCGTATCCAGCGCCGGCAGACTTCCCGGCTGCTTGACGATCCGACAAGTTACCTGGCGCCGCTGCGCCAGCGTTTCGATGTCTGCCTGGTCGAGCTCTCGGAACATGAAGCAAGACACGCCAGCCGGATCATGGCGCGCATCGAGCCGCTGATGCGCGATGGCGGCACACTGATCATCTCGATCATTCCCCGGCATTTCCGCTCCGATATCGGTGATCTGCGGGCATCGGCTTCGTTTCAACTATCGCAATTGATGCGTCCGGCGGCGCGCACGCTGTCATACGAATTCGTGCCGCTGAACCGGGCGCGCCAGCTGCAGCGGGACGCCTTCGCCGGCCTGCTCAGGCTGGCGGGTGACTCCCCCTGGCTCGGCTACCCGGCTGCGATACTCGCCGTACCACCGCTGCTGGCGCTAGGCTGGCTGGGCAACTGGGCGACCAGGAGGCGGCAAGGCCAAATTCCGGAACGGCCGATTTCGAGTGCGTTGGTCGCCATCGAAATCGACGCCAGCTTGGCCGCACGATCCGAACAATTCACCCCCCGCGATCCCAGGCGCCAACAGGCGCGCGTGCCTCGCTTGTTTGTTCCGAGGAGCGGAGCGCAACCGCCCGCGCGCAAGCCGCCCTCCAATCTTCCAATCGAAGGCAGTACCAGCATGGCCCAATCTTCCGTCACCCAGTCTTTCGTCACCCAGTCTTTCGCCGTGGGCGATCTTGAAACCCGCGAACCGCAATATCAACGCTGCGTCGATCTCCAGGCGGAACAAGGCCTGACCTCGCTCGGCCTGATGACAAGCCAGGTCTGGGAGGACGACCCGCGGCGGCTCACCTTCCTGCTCGCGCGCTACAAATTCGTCGCCAAGATGCTGAGCGGGCGCCAAAGTGTCGCCGAACTCGGCTGCGGCGACGCGTTCGGAACCCGGATTGTCATGCAGGAGGCCGTGCACGTGGCCACCTATGATTTCGACCCGGTCTTCGTCGAAGATATCAGGGCAAGGCGTTCGGCGCGCTGGCCGGTCGATGCGCATGTCCACGACATCCTGATGGAAAAGCTGCCGCAGCAATATGACGGTATCTACAGCCTTGATGTCATCGAGCATATCCGCGCCGCCGATGAGGACAAATACCTAAGCAACCTGCGCGATTCGCTCACCGAGTTCGGCGCCTTGATCATCGGCTCGCCCTCGCTCGAATCTCAGCTCCATGCATCGCCACCCAGCAAGGCGGGGCATGTGAACTGCAAAAGCGGCGGTGAATTGAAGACGTTGCTCGAACATTATTTTCACAATGTCTTCCTGTTCTCGATGAACGACGAGCTGGTGCATACCGGCTTCACGCCGATGGCCCATTATCTTTTTGCAATCTGCTGCCAGAAGAAAAGGATTTAGCAGTTGCGATGCGCATTGGTCTCGATTTCGACAACACGATCATCTGTTACGACGAAGTGTTCGCAGCAGCAGCGGCCGCGCGCGGACTGCTCCCTCCCGAATTTCGCGGCGCCAAGCAGGCAGTCCGCGATGCCATCCGGCACGGTCCGGACGGCGAACAAATCTGGCAGCGTCTTCAAGGCTTTGTGTACGGCGCGGGGATTGCCGGGGCGCGGCCCTTCCCCGGCGTCGCGGAGTTTCTGCGCCGGGCTCGCGCGGCGAGGGCGCGGGTGATGATCGTCAGCCACAAGACCGAACATGGGCATTTTGACCCGGCCCGGGTGAATCTGCGGACCGCCGCAATGGACTGGATGCGCGGCCAGGGTTTTTTTGACGCCGAGGGTTTCGCGCTGGACCCCTCTGAAATCCATTTCGCCGGCACACGCGGCGAAAAGCTGGCCCGCATCGCCGCGCTGCGCTGCGATGTGTTCGTTGATGATCTCCCGGAAGTGCTGGGCGACCCGGATTTCCCATCCGGCGTGGCGCGGATTCAATTTGGCGCGCAGGCCGCGCCGGGCGACGCGCCGTGGCGCGTTTGCTCCTCCTGGCTGGCGGTCGCGCAGGCGGTATTCGCGTGACCGCCGCCCTGACCCGCGCCGCCGGGATCGACGAGACGGCCGCCGGGATCGCCGCGGATCTCGCCGGCGCGCCGGTGTCGCGGCTGGCCCAGCTGGGCGGCGGCCGCAACAGCCGCGTATACCGTGTGGAGACCGAGGCGGCTTATTATGCGCTTAAACTATACCCGGCGGACGAGACTGGGCGCGACCGCATTGGCGTCGAGACCACCGTGCTGCGCTGGATGGAATTGCATGATTTTACGATGGTTCCACGCCTGATCGCCGCCGACCACTACCGCGGCGCCGCATTGTTGAGCTGGGAAGCGGGAGACCCGGTGGGCGCACCGGCGGCGGCGGATATCGCTCAGGCTTGCAGCTTTCTCCGGCGGCTGCATGAAGGGCGCCGCAGCCCTGCTCTGCCGCCGGGACATCTCGCGGCTGAAGCCTGCCTCTCCGGCGCCGAGATTGAATGGCAGTTGCGCACCCGCCTTGCAGCGCTTCGAACATTGCGCGACCCGGCGCTGACAACCTTCCTGAACCACCAGGTTGAGCCGGCGTTGACGGCGCGGCTGGAGCCGGCGCGCGCCGCCATGAAGGCGGCCTGCGGCAGCTTCGATGCCGAACTCCCGCAAACCGAGCGCAGCCCGGTGCCGGCGGATTTCGGCTTTCACAACGCCTTGCGGCGCGCGGACGGCCGCCTGACTTTTATCGATTTCGACTATTTCGGCTGGGACGATCCGGCCAAGCTGATCGGCGATCTGCTGCTGCATCCGGCCACGGCACTGGATGCCGCCGCACGCGCAACGCTACTCGCAGGTGCGCGCGGCATTTACACCAAGCCGGGTTTTGCGGCACGGCTCGCGGCGCTGCTGCCGCTGCTCGGACTGCGCTGGGCGCTCATTTTGCTGAACGAATTCCACCCGGAGCGTTGGCGCCGCCGCATCGCCGCCGGCCAGACCGGAAGCTGGGAGGATGCAAAACGACGCCAGCTCGAAGCGGCGCGCAGGATGCTAACCCGCCATATTATCCCGGAGGCAGCCGCGTGATCGTCAGCCCGCCACTCGATGAACGTTCGCGCTATCTGCGCCGACTGGCTGTGCGCACGCTCGATAAAGGCGAACGCGGCCATGTCGGTTCCACCATGTCGCTGATCGAAATCCTGCGCGTGCTCTACGACGACGTGCTGCGCTTTCGCGCCGATGCGCCGGGCTGGGACGGCCGCGACCGGATGATCCTCAGCAAGGGCCATGGCTGCATCGCGCTTTACGTGCTGCTAGCCGATAAGGGCTACTTCCCGATCGAGACGCTGGATCGTTTCTGCCACCGCGATTCCATCCTGGGCGGCCATCCGGAAGCCTCCAAAATCCCCGGCGTGGAAGCCTCCACCGGCGCGCTGGGGCATGGCCTGCCGATCGGTGTCGGCATGGCGCTGGCGGCGCGGATAGCCAAGCGCGACAGCCGGGTATTTGTGGTGATGGGCGATGGCGAAATCAACGAGGGTTCGGTGTGGGAGGCCGCACTTTGCGCCGGCAAGCACGCGTTGGGCAACCTTACCGCGATCATTGACTACAACAAACTCCAATCCGCTGGGCCGACGCGCGAAATCCAGGACCTTGAACCGCTCGCCGATAAATGGCGCGCCTTCGGGTTTTCGCCAGTGGAGGCGGATGGCCATGACGTTGCGGCGCTACGCGATGTGCTGCGCGCCGCACCGGAGCCGGGCCGGCCAACGGCGGTGATCTGCCACACCGTGAAGGGCAAGGGCATTCCCTTCGCCGAGCACAATCCAACTTGGCACCACAAGGCGAAACTCGAAGCCGCAGTGATCGCCCAAATGTATCAGGCATTGGAGTAGAATATGCGCCAGACCTGCCTCGACTGGGTATACAAGCTTGCCCGGCAAGACCCGCGCGCTGTGTTTATCGGCTCCGATCTCAGCCCTGGCTTGCTGAGCGAGATGCGCGCCGAGATGCCGGAGCGCTGGTATATGGAGGGCATTAGCGAGCAGAATGTGGTTGGCATGGCGGCCGGCATGGCGCTCGAGGGCTTCATCCCCTATGTCAACACCATCGCAACGTTTTTCACCCGCCGCGCCTTCGAGCAGGTGGCGGTTGATCTTTGCCTGCACAACCTGCCGGTACGGCTGATCGCCAATGGCGGCGGCCTGGTCTACGCGCCGCTCGGCCCCACCCATCTGGCGATTGAGGACATCGCCATCATGCGCGCTCTGCCCAATATGACGGTGGTCGCGGTTTGCGATGCTGAGGAGATGAAGCGGCTGATGGCGGCCTCGCTGGACTGGCCCGGCCCGATCTATATCCGCCTAGCGAAAGGCGGCGATCCGGTGGTCAGCCGGCCGGAGCATGGCTTTGCCATTGGCCGCGCCATCACCCTGCAGCAATCGGCCGAGCGGCACCCGCTGGTGCTGATGGCCACCGGGGTGATGACCACCAACGCACTGGGTGCTGCGGAGATCTTGGCGCAGGCCGGCCATGACGTCTCGGTGGTGCATTTCCACACCATCAAACCGCTCGATACCGCTGCGGTGCTGCACCATGCGCGCGGCGCCCGTTTGGTGGCAACCATCGAGGAGGGCATCGCCATCGGCGGCTTCGGCAGCGCGGTGACGGATGTGCTGGTGGAAGAATTGGGCCCCGTGATGCCCCGCATGAGGCGCATCGCCTTGCCCGATGCCTTCCCAAAACATTACGGCGTGCAGAAGGATCTGTTTGAAATCCACGGCCTACTGCCGGCGCAGATCGCCGCCACGGTGACGGCAGCGTTCGGCGCCTTCGAGCAGGCGGCATGAGCGCCGGGGCCCCGTCATGCGAGACACCCCGCCATGTTCCTGATCATCGGCGCCGATGGCGAAATCGGCCGGGCGCTTGTGACGACCTTGCGGGCTTCCAGCGCACCGGTAACCGCAACCACCCGCCGCGCGATAACGGCGCCGGGGCTGATCAACCTCGATCTCGCCGCCATACCAGCGGATTGGGCGCCGCCTTTGGGCACACAAGCCGCCTGCATCACCGCGGCGGTGGCGCGTCTTGCTTCCTGCGAGCAGGACCCTCTTGGTGCCGCGCGGATCAATGTCGAGGGTACAATCGCGCTGACCGAGCGTCTCGCCACGCGCGGCATTTACACGCTGTTTCTTTCAACCAATCAGGTTTTCGACGGCAGCGTGCCGAACGTGGCGGCGGATGCGCAGATGTGCCCGGTCAGTATCTATGGGCGGCAGAAGGCGCAAACCGAAACGGCGTTGC
>JAMFRY010000056.1 GCA_026225015.1 Alphaproteobacteria bacterium | reverse complement strand
GCGCTGGGAAAACCCGGTGCTGGGCTCGGTGTCGCCCAACCACTTCATCCCGGTGGCCGAGGAAACCGGCCTGATCGTGCCGATCGGCAGTTGGGTGTTAAAGACGGCCTGTGCTCAAAATATGGCGTGGCAGCGCCAGGGACTTCCCGCAATATCCATGGCCGTCAACGTCTCGCCCCGGCAATTCATGGACGAGAATCTGTTGCGCGATATCGACGATGCGCTTGCGATAAGCGGCATGAATCCGGAACTCCTGCAGATTGAAATAACCGAGAGCATGATCATGCTCAATGTCGAACGCGCCATCCTGGTGCTCGAAGCCATTCACAGCCGCGGCGTGAGATTGGCGATCGACGACTTTGGAACCGGCTATTCCTCGATGTCCATGCTGAAACGCTTCCCCATCGATACGATCAAGATCGACCGCTCTTTCGTCCGCGAACTGCCGGCGAACGCGCAGGATAAGGCAATCGCGCAGGCCATCATCAGCATGGGCAAGGCGCTGGGCCTGACCATTATTGCCGAAGGCGTTGAAACCGTCGCGCAGGATAAATTTCTGCGCGATCATTTCTGCGACGAAATCCAGGGCTTCCTGTTCAGCAAACCAGTTCCCGCCGATGAACTGGCCAAGCTGCTCGAATTCCCGGTTCTCTCCCCGGTAACGTAGCACCGCAGGATCGTAGGGTGGCCAGAGCGCAGTGAAGCCCATCGATTCCCGCCGTTGCGACAGAAAGATGGGCTTCACTGCGCTCTCCCTCCGGAGCCTTTCCTACGCACCTTGGTGGGACACGGCATTTTCAATGCCGTGTCCCACCAAGGTGCTAGTGCGGCGCGCCCCGCCTGCGTCAGCGCACCGCAGCGATAAACCGTGCCTGGGCTGATTTGTTTTGACCACGGATCGCTGTCCCAGGAAAAATAGATGACCGCCAAAACCCGGCCTGCTTCCGCCAGGTTTCTGAATGTTTGCATTGTCTCCTCAGTCAAAGCGGCGCGCGCGGCGTCATTTGCCGGGCAGGAAAGGTCCTTGTTGTCAAACCCCCACTCGGTGACCCAGCAGGGCTTGCCGCCGAGGCCACATTCGGTCACATCCTGCGCGTCGATCGCCTCGGCGCGAGCGCGGGCGGTTTTCTGCCAGGGATAGATATGCACCCCATAGGCATCGACATACCGATCCAGCCCATGCGCGCGCAAAAATTGCAGCGTCGCATTAATGGTCACGGCATCCTCGCGCTTCGCACCCGGCGGGTCGGTCCGCGCCGGGCCGCACGGTGAAAGGCCGGCAGAAATAATCGGTGTTGCATGGTTCAGTGACGAGGTGTCGCGCACCTGCTTCAACACTGCCAGGATTTTCAGATATTGCAAATAACTCGCGGCGATCCGCCGGCCTTCGGGGTCGCTCGATAATTCGGCCAGGTTGAACACCTTGCCTTCGCCCGGCAGCGGAAATTCCGGGTTGAACCCGGCCCAGTTTATCTCATTGCCAAGCTCCAGCGCGGCCAGAACCACCCTGGCGGAATCGAGCTTGCCGATCAGCGACTGAAACGCTGCTTTCGAGCGTGCGGGATCGGCCGCAGTTAAGGGATGGCCTCCCCACATGCCCGGATAGTCCGCCGGGTTGTAAGGCCGGCTGGGCGCCTCCAGGGCGTATTGCGGTGATACGATGAGGTCCATTTTTATGCCGGCCGCATAAAGCGCCCTGGCAAAAGCAATCCCATCCGCGTCGTTCGTGATGGCGCAGCGCACCGTATGAACACCTGCCGTTCGCAATTGGCCAATCAACGCCGTGCGCGACGCCAGACCAGCGCGCATCGGGTTGACGATGTTCACACCGGTAAGCAAGGTGGCAGCCTGAGCCAAATGTTGCGGCCAGCAGATCAGCAGCAGACCAATAATGTAGAGTGCGCCGCGTAACCTTCGGCCGATCATCATGTGCCCCTTACCGAGCGCGGAAACTTACCTCAAGCCGGCTGCGAGAAAAAGAACCGCACCATCTCGCAGCTGGCATCCGGACCATGCGGGTCCGCAAAAGAGCCAGCTTTGCTGCCGCCGGACCAGGCATGCCCCGCGCCGTGCAGCAACCATTCTTCCAATACGTCGCGCCCGCTGCTGTCGGTGAAAACAGTGCGGGTATAGCGCATTCCCGCTGCCTCGCCTTTCCTGACTTCTGCCCGCAACTCGGCGCCGCCTTTCGCCTGCTGGACTACTTGTTTTTCGTTCGCAACATTAACCATGTTGTCCCGATCGCCGTGAAACACGATAGCCGGTATCGCCTGAGCCAACCCGTTCGATTTCCCGGCCTTCGGCGGCGCGCCGTTTTTCATCGCGTTCATGGCGGAGGGTAGGTCGGCGGCGGCGCCGCAGGCGAGTCCCGAATGTACGCCGATCGCAGCGTAAAGCTCTGGATATTCCGAGCCCATGATGGCGGCCGCAGCACCCCCCGCGGAAAGCCCGGCGACATAAACCCCGCCGGGCAGCACATTGAAATCAACCATTACCTGCCTTGTGATTCCTGCAATCAATGACGCCTCGCCCTGATCGCGCCGTTGATTGGCGGCATTGAACCAGTTCCAGCATTTGGTGACGTTCGCGCTGCGTGACTGCTCCGGATAGGCGGCCAGAAATCCTTGCGCCTCCGCCAGATCGTTCATCCGCGTGCCGGCCGCAAAATCATCCGGCGATTGCGTGCAGCCATGCAGCATGACGACCAGCCTCATGGCCTGGCCGCTATAGGAGCTTGGAATGAACAGCTTGTAGTTCCGGCTTCCGGCCGCATTGGCGAAGCTACGCGTCTCGAATCGCGAACCCTGCGGCTCGAGCTCGGGTTGTTTGTCTTCGGCAGGCCCAAACGGTACTTTGAGAATGCGCCCGGCATGCAGCGCCAAACCATCGAACACATGATCCACAAATTGCAGCCCGCTTGCGCCCAGCTTTTCACCCGGTTTTTCACCTGGCGGCGGCGCGGCCATTTTGCCGCGCAGCAACGCCACGGCTTCCTTAAGCCGCCCCTGGCGGGTAAGGCGCAGCGCCCCTGCCATATCAATCGCAGGAAATTTATTCATGGTAAGTCCTTCCTTGAAAAAAGATCAGCGGAGCCGGCCCTTCAACGCCGCCTTCACCGCCGGACTGGCCTGCAAGGCGCCGAGCACCTGCAGTGAGCCGATCGTAAGGGCTGCCAGCTCGGGTGAGACATCGGCGCCGATAATGGCGAGGCCCAGCACCTGGATATGCAATGTCTCGCCCCTGGCGGCGGCTTCTTCCAAATCCTGCCGGCTATAGAGCCGCATGCCGATATCCAGGCGGTGCCGGGCGACAGACTGGCGAACCGCTTCGTTCTGCCGCTCGAGCTGGTTGCGGATCGCGGTGCGGATGAAGTCGGTGCGGTTGGAATAGAACCCCTCGCGCACCAAAAGGTCGATCTGGCCAAGATCGACATAGCCGAGATTGATCGTGATTTTCTCGCTATCGGCTGATTTGGGCCATAATTCCTGTACCTTACCCGACATCATACCATCCAAAAACCATCTGTATGGATGGTATATGGATGGCACCACGCTTTTTACAAGTGTTCTCTTACAGCGTCTGGGCCACGCACCGGACGGGTCGACCACCAGATGCCGGCCATGAGAACCGCCTGGATCGGCAGGCGCAACGTGAGCGCCCAATATGGAATTGCCGGATAATTCGCCGCATGCTGCCACATATTGATATTCGCGGGCGTGACGGCCGCCGTCAGCAGCACCAGCCCCCAGCCCGCTCCGGCGCGGGTAACTCCAACCAGTAACCCGAATGCCCCCAACAGCTCGAACGCGCCGCTGATCAGCACCAAAAGCCGGTGATCCGGGAGCCAGGGCGGCATGATCGACATCTCGGTATTAGTGAAGGCGAAATGGCCGATGCCGCCAAGGAAGAACCAAAAAAAGACAAATCCGAGCGTCAAACGCCGCCAGATTTCCCGGCCCCGATGAACCCCAGCCATATCGGCCCTTTACACTACTTAACATTGTGCCGACTCGGCGTTACGCGAATAGGCTGTACGAACTTCAGACCTAAACGCCTTCTAAGATAGGGATATATATCATCATGGCGGTACCAACTTTGGCAAACACGCTTTTCAATGCCAAGGCAATGTTTGGCGGTTTCGTGGGTCCCGAACCGGGCGCTCAGGCCTTTAATGACGCCGTTATCAGCAATCTTTCGGAGTTTGACGGCAGGCCACTCACGGAGGCGCTGGTTGACCGTGCCAACCGCCGCATTTGCGCCCTGCAGGCCATCGCCAGCGAGATCAGCGGCCCCGCGCCAGGGCTGCCTGGCAATGGCCCAGCTGGAAATATCCGGGTACGCCACCGCAGATTGCAACAGGTGAAGGTTTAAAACAGCCTATACCTGCTGGTGTTCCCGGGCAGCCCTGGCTGTTTCTTCGCGCGGGACGATGGCATTGGTGCGCACGATTTCCGCGCGATGATCGACCCCGGAAATTTTTCGCGCATGTTCAACATTACCCCTGGTACTAACAATCCAAACCGGACCGTTGGCGATATTTTCCAGCCCCTCGCGCGCCACAGTCTCTGGCGATTCGGCCAAATTTATCGGCAGACCAAGCCGGGCCATCGCGGGGGTTGCGGTAAAGCCAATGTTGAGATGCAGCACATCAACCCCCAGCGGCTGCAATTCGGCCCATAGGGCTTCGCTGAAAATGCGGCTGAAGGCCTTCGATGCGGTATAGGCCGCGAGCGTCGGCGAGCCGAGATAACTGCTCAAAGACCCGCCAAGGATAATGCCGCCTTTTCCCCGCTTGACCATCAGCGCCCCGTAATGCCGCGCGAAATTGGCCTGCCCCAGCACATTAATGGCAATCACCGATTGCGTGATATCCTCGGGCAGTTCGGTGAACAGCCCGCGCGTATTGTTGGCGCCGGCATTGTAGATCAGCAGCCCCACCTCGATGTCATCGGTCGCGGCGCGCACCGTATTCAGCGCCTCGGGCTGGCTGAGATCGGCAGAAACGGCCCGGACCTCTGCCCCTTGGCTGCACAATTCGGCCGCCAGTGCCTCCAGCGGCGCCGGCTTTCGCGCGACCAGCACCAGCTTGAAACCGTCCGCCGCCAGCAATCGCGCGAATGCGGCGCCGACCCCCTCGGAGCCGCCGATCAGCAGCGCCCAAGGGCCATATTTTTGGCCATATTTTTGGCCATATTTTTGCAGTTTCATTTGATGTTTCCTCGGATTTTTCGCCTATCGCATTTTACTCAAGCTCGATCCCCAACGCCGCCATTTCGCGCTCGGCCCAGAATATCCGGCCGGTATATTCAAAAGGGTTTTCGCAAGCAGCGAAATAAACCAGCATCCGCGCCGGCACCGTCATCGGCACCGCGACGCTCGTACCCAGCCCGCGCTCCTTCACCCGGATCTGCACCAGTTCCGTCGAGACGAGGCCCGGATGCACGCTGATGATCGCGATGTTTTTGGTGTGGAATTGGGGCGCCATGCAATTGCCGAAGCGGTCGAGTGCGCGCTTGCTGCTATAATAGCCCGGCACCGCCAGGCTGAAATTGCCGACCGCCGCCAGTTTGGGCAGCTCCTCTGGCTGGCGAAATACTTCGCCGCTGCCAGTCGAGAGGTTGATGATGCGCCCGCCACCACGCTTTTCCATGATCGGTACACAAAGCTGGGTGAGCGTGAAGGGCGCGTGCACATTGACGTCGAACTGATACAACCACTCCGCGCGGGTAAGCTCCAGGAACGGTTTGCCCCAGATATCCCCCGTGGTCACGGCGGCGTTATTGATGAGGATATCGACGCCGCCAAACCGCTCGACCGCGGCGGCAACCAGGAGCTTCAGGTCCTCCTCCTTGGAAAGGTCCGTGGCTACCGCGATTGCCTGCCCGCCCGAATCCTCGATCTGTTTCAGCGTCTCGCCGATCGTCCCCGGCAGGGTTGGGTCAGCCTCGACCGTGCGCGCCGCCAGCACGACATGCGCGCCGCATTTCGCAAAATCCAGCGCCGCCTGCTTGCCCACGCCCCGGCTGGCCCCGGTGATGATCACCACCTTGCCGGAAAGATTCTGCTCTCTTTGCCGCTCCATCCACCCATCCTTCCAATTTTGGAACAATATTTGTTATTTTTGGAACAATGTGCTTATCTCGTTGCAGAGTCAACGGATTTCATTCGTTGAGGATGGGAGTGCAGTGAATGCCGGAAGCCTCAAACCCGACTGGGCGGGTGATGGACGTTCTGAATTTCCTCGCCGCACATCCCACCGAGCGTTTTTCGCTGGCCGAAATCGCGCGCCATCTCAAGCTCAGCAATGGCTCGGCCCATCGGATATTGACGACCATGGCGAGCGCCCATTTTCTTTCCCGCAACGAAAAGCAACGGACTTATTCTTTAGGCATGGCGATGGTGGCAATCGGGCAAGCCGCGGTTGAAAAGCATCGCGGCATCGAGGTGGCGCGGCGCGAGATTGCCAGGCTTGCGGTGGAACTAAACCTGCAATGCAGCGCAAACACCGTCATCGAGGACGAGATTCTGGTTCTGGTGAAAGAGGGAACGCCGCAATCGCATCGCGGTCTGACTCGCGTTGGCGAACGCCGGCCGCTGGTCCCGCCGGTCGGGCTCTGCCATGTCGCATGGGGCGGCGAGGCGGTCATCGATTCCTATGTTGGCAAGGCCGCCGCACATCTCACTGACGCGGCGCGCAACCATCTCATTGCCTCATTTCCGCTGATCCGCCGCCGCGGCTTCGCACTCGCGGCAAACGGACCCAACGTCAGTCACTCACGGGAGGCGACGGTTCTGCCAGTAGGCCGGGTCCGCGACCACGCCTACTGGGCGTCCGTTTTCGAGCTGGTCGGGCAGTTGACACCCAACGAAGTGCAACTCTTCGACCCTCGCGATGCCGGCGCAATCGGAATCAGCTACATCGCCGCGCCAGTGTTTTCATCAACCGGCAGCGTCCAGTTCCAGCTGGTCATCTCGGGCTTTCCGAGCAGTCTCGGTATCGTCGAGATCGAACGCCATGCCGAGAGATTATGCGCAATGGCAGCCTCGATCACCAGCGAAACCCACGGAAGGCGCCCTGCGGATTAGAAAAAATAGCACTTCTTTTCATGTAGGAAAAGAAGCAAAAATTCACTCCGCCGGCAGGATGGACGGCGCATTCGGCCGCTTGGGTTTGCGGATGAAGAGCAGCAGCGGCAGCGTGGCCAGTGTTGCGAACATCATGAACCGGTAATCGTTGTTATAGGCGATAACCTGCGCCTGCTGGTTGATGACCGCATCGAGCGCGGTGCTGCCGCGGGTTGTGAAGGGACTCCAGAACGCCGCGATATGGGGCGAGCTGAGCAGCCGGTCGAAAGCCGTGACGCCGGAGGCAATGTCGGCGTGGTTGACCTGGACGTTATAGGTGAGCAGGCTGTTGACGATGGAAATGCCCGCGGCCGATCCCAGGGTACGGGCGAGATTGAACACGCCAGCACCTTCGGCGCGATGCTCCGGAGCCAAAGTGGACAGGCTGACGGTGGTGAGCGGCACCGAAAGAACGCCCTGGCCGGCGCCTTGAACCAAGCCGACGAGCATGATGGTCATGTTCGAGACGTCAAGTGTCCAACGGCTCATGGCGTAGAACGACCAGGCGGAGACGGTCAGCCCGGCGAGGAGGATGAGTCGCGTATCCACCCGGCCAATAATCCGGCCTGTAAGCCACATGGAGACGATGATCCCCAATCCGCGCGGACCCATGACCAGGCCGGCCGTGATAACCGGCTCGTTCATCAGCCCCTGCAAATAAGGCGGCTGCAGCGAAAGGGCCGCGAAGGAGGTAACGCCGACGCTGGTGATCAACAGCATGCCGGCCGTAAAATTGCGGTCAGCAAAGAGCGCCGGCCGGATGAACGGCGTGCGCTTGGTGAAAATCTGCACGAGAAACAGATAGAATGCGGCGCAGGCGAGCACGGCCTCGATGATGATTTCGGGGGAGGCAAACCAGTCTTTCTCCTGGCCGCGGTCCAACAGCAATTGCAGCGCGCCGATGGCGAGGCTGAGCGTGGCGAAGCCGAACCAATCCAACTTGAATTGGGAATTTACCTTGGTTTCCGGCAAAAAAACGAGCGTGCCGATGAACGCCAGCACGCCGATCGGCATGTTGATGTAGAACACGGCGCGCCAGGAATAGTCGGAAGTCAGCCACCCGCCCACGACCGGCCCCAATAACGGGGCGGCCATGATGGCGATGCCGAAGGTGGACATGGCGCGGCCCTGGCGCTCCGGCGGGTTGATGTTAAACAGCACGGTTTGGGTGAGCGGGTTGATGGCCGCCCCCAGCGCGCCCTGCAGGCAGCGGAAAAAGACAATCTGCGGCAAGGTTTGCGCGGCGCCGCAGAGCATGGAGGCGATGGTGAAGCCAGCGATGCAAACCAGCAGCACGCGCTTGACGCCAAAGCGGGTGGCCAGAAAGCCGGTCGGCGGCGTCATTATGGCGGCGGCGACGATATAGGAGGTGAGAACCCAGGCGATCTCGCTTTGGCTCGCCGACACGCTGCCCTGCATATAGGGCAGCGCGACATTGGCGATGGTGGTGTCCAGCGCCTGCATCAGCGTCGCCAGGATCAGGCTGACGGTGATTCCGAGGCGGATTCTAGGATCCACGCCGTATCCCGCGCTTGTCGTTATCTAGGTGGCCGAAAGCCGAGTCCATGGTGAGCCTTATGGGCGTTTCACCCTGACTAGTGCCATATCGGGCGAATGAAAAGCGCGGCAACCCGTCCGCCGAGGCGCGGGCGAACGAGACTATAGGGCCAGCGCCAGCGCTGACGCCGATCGGGCAGCAGGCGCGGCACGGGTTTGCGTGCCTTGGCCAGTTTGGAACTGGGCGACGAGCTGCGCGAGTTCCGCCGCCTCTGCTGCCAGGCTATGGCTGGCGGCGGTGGTCTGCTCGACCATGGCTGCATTCTGCTGGGTCACCTGGTCCATCTGGTTTACCGCGATATTCACTTCCGCCAAGCCGCTCGCCTGTTCGCGCGCAGAGGCGGCGATTTCCATCACCAGGCTGCTCAACCGGGTCACCTGCTCGACGATTCTGCTAAGCGCCCTGCCGGTGTCGCCAACCAGCTTCACGCCGTTTTCAACCTGGAAACCCGAGGCCGAAATCAGCATCTTGATCTCCTTCGCGGCGTCGGCCGAGCGCTGGGCGAGGGCGCGCACCTCGGTGGCCACAACCGCAAAACCGCGTCCCGCGTCGCCGGCCCGCGCCGCTTCGATCCCGGCATTCAACGCCAGCAGGTTTGTCTGAAAGGCAATTTCGTCGATCACGACGATGATGTTGCCGATTTCGTTCGAGGATTTCTCGATTGTGTTCATCGCCGCAACCGTCTCCTGAACGACCGCTCCCGAGCTCTCGGCATCCTGGCGCGCTTTATCGACAACTTTGCGAGCTTCCTCAGCACCTTCGGCGGTTTTGCGTACCGTGGAGGTAATCTCGTCCAGGGCGGCGGCGGTTTGTTCCAGGCTGGCGGCCTGTTGCTCGGTCCGGCGCGACAAATCATCGGAGGCCTGGGTGATCTCGCCGGCGCCCGACCGCACCCCATTGGTGTTGGAAGCGATCGAGGTCATGGTCTCCTGCAAGGTCGCCATGGCGTCGTTAAAGTCGCTGCGCAATTTTTCGTATTCGGCGCTGAACGGCTGGGCCAGGCGGTACAAAAGATCACCATCGGAGAGTTTGTTCAACCCAGTCGCTACGGAACGCATGACAAATTCGTGCTGGGCGGCAGCGGCCTCGCGCTCGGTCTCGCGCGCGGCGCGCTCGTGCTGCGCGGCCGCCTCCACTGCCACGGCCTGCGTCTCCAATGCCCGTTTCTGCACCGCCGCGTCACGGAATTCCGCGACCTGGCGCGCCATATTTCCGATATCATCACGCCGCTGCAGGCTGGGAATTGGCATCTCCAGCGCGCCTTTGGCGATTTCCGACATGCTGCTGGAAATCCCCAGCAGCAAATTCGAGACGGCGCGCCGGATCAACGTGATCAAAACGAGAAAACCTGCGAATAACGGCAGGAAGATTTCCGCCATGCCGATCAGCCGGTGAATCAGCGCCGCCTGCAGGTCGTCGATATAAAGCCCGGTGCCAATCACCCAGCCCCATTGCGGAACCGCCGCGGCATAGCTGATCTTGGGCTCGGGGGTCGTCCCGCCCGCCTTCACCGTGTAATATTTGTGGAAGATCGGGGTGCCGGCGCGCGCCGCGTCGATCATTGGGCCATTCATCGTCGTGCCGTACGAGTCCTTAAGACTATACCGGTTGGTGCCGATAAAGGCCTTTTTGGTGTGCATCAGCGTTGTGCCGGTATAACTATAGACGAAAAAATAATTGCCATTATCGAAGCGCGCCCCGCCGATTGCGGCCAGTGCGGCGGCCTGGGCCTGCGCCGTGGTCATCTTGCCCGCCGCCGCTAAATCGACAAAACCCTCAGTGCTGGAAACACTGGCATCCACCAGACTCTTCATCTGGCTTTCTTTCGCCTGCAAGGCCAGGTCATAGGTGGTCTTGAGGCTGATCCCCAATGCGAATTGCGTGAGCAGAACACCCAATGTGCCGAGCAGGGTGAACTGCCGCATGATCGATAGGCGAGAGAACATGGAAACTCCTGGAATTCACTACGCAGCTTGTGGAATTAGCCATCAATCTCTCAAGAGAACTTTAAGGACGCGTTAAGCGATGTAGGATGGGTTGAGCGCAGCGAAGCCCATCCTCGCTGCACCTGCGCCGTCAAGACCAGGCCCGGATGCATCCCGATGCTCGCAATGTTCCTGGCGTGGCGCTCCGGTGCCACGCGATTGCCGGTCGAGAGGTTCAAAATGCGCCCGGCGCCCCAAATCGCGCGCCGCGCACCCATCCTGCGCCTTACTGAATGTTCTCGATCTGGGTTTCGCTCAAAGCCCGAATAAAGTCGGGCAGGGCAATGAAGTTTACGGGACCAAGGTATTTCGAGGCATTACCCCCGGTATCCGAAATAGCCCATGTCAAGAAACCCCTTAGCGCCGCCGCGGTCGCCGCATCGGGTTGTGCCTTGGAGACCACGGCATATTCAAAGTTGATGAGCGGGTAGCTGTCGGCGCCGGGAGCAAAGATTAAAGTGATTCGTTCATAGGGCGGCGTTCTTGGATCAAGCTCGGATGCCGCATTCGCCATTGTCTCCGGCGTCGGCAGCAGAAACTTGCCAGCCTGATTCTTGATCATCGCTGTGCCAAGATTGTCTTTCGAGATATCGCCGGCATAGCTGATACCCACATAGCCGATCGAATAGGGTGTATTCTGCAATGCGTGAATCATCCCGGCATTGCCTGTATCCGCTTGCTCCCCCACAACAGAAGGCCAGTTAATGCTGGTGCCGAAACCGGGGTTATCCTCCCAACTATCGGCGGAAAAATCCAGAAATTGGGTGAATATGAACGTATCACCCGAACCGTCAGCGCGACGTATCGGCACGATCGTCTTGTCGGGAAGCGCAATTCCGGGATTCATCGCCTGGATCGCCGGATCGTTCCAGCGCGTGATCTGGCCGGAATAAATGCCGGCAAGGGCCGGTCCATCGAGCTTCAGATTACCGCCCGTAAGGCCCGGAATGTTGTAATTGATCATCTGGGCCGAAATTGCCAGAGGAATATCCAGGATATTCGGGTTCTGCCCGGCAACGTCATCGGAGAGATACGCATCGGAGGCGCCGATGACGACTGCGCCTTTGATTGCCGCATCCGTTCCGGCGCCTGAACCCGTGGCGGCGCTCGTCAAGGTGACGTCCGGCGCGATGTTCTTGTAGTCGCCGGACCATGCCTGGAAAAGCGGGAAAAGCAGTGTCGAACCGGACTCCGATAATCCAATCGGCGCGGCATGGGCTGGAATGGCGCAGCCAAGGGCAGCGGCTGCCATCACCGGGAAAATGAGCTTTCTCATGTCAGATAATTCCGTCCTACGTAGGTGAGCGGCCAATTTGATCCAGATTGACGCCGGTCGTCTCGATCCGGAACAACCAGGTAACGACAGCGCCAAGGATCGAGGTGACCACCAGACACCACAGAAGCGTGGTCGTCCCGATGGAGGCGAGCAGCAAGGGAAAGCCGAACGTCGTGGCGACGGCGCCGATCTTGGCCACCATCGCGGCGAAACCTGCCCCCATGCCGCGCACCTCCGTCGGGAAGACCTCGCCTGCCAGCAGATAGGTTT
Organism: Alphaproteobacteria bacterium; assembly: GCA_026225015.1. Lineage (GTDB taxonomy): Bacteria > Pseudomonadota > Alphaproteobacteria > Acetobacterales > Acetobacteraceae > Acidocella. The sequence goes on along the minus strand of JAMFRY010000056.1, from coordinate 2,445 downwards.
GCGCGTTGGGTCCCAGATTGGTCATGAAATTGAACAGCATGACCCCGGTGAAGATGAGCATGATCTGCGCGCTTCCAGGCGCGCCGATCGAGAAGGAGGCAATGGCCAGACCCACCCCGCAACCCAGAAACCCGAAGATCTGGAGCCGGATACGGCCCAGACGATCGGATAGCGCAATGGCAAACAAAATGCCGACGATGAGCATGGCGGTGGTGATCACGGATGCTTCCGCCGAATGGATGCCGCTGGCGACAAGATCGGCAGGGCTGCGGATTTTATCCGGCCCCTTACCAAGGGCCGCCGCGATCAGCGTGGGCGTAAATACGCCGATTCCGTAGGTGCCGAGATCCTGGATAAACCATGGAACCGACGCAAATATCGTTGCACGCCGATTTCGGTTATTGAACAGCGACCAGATATTCTGCCCAGTCGCGCGCGCCTCATTGGTCACATGGCGGGAAACATTAACAACCGCCGGGTAACGCGGCGTGCGGTGCAGCAACCGGGCCAGCGCACCCTCGGCTTTTTCGTGATCGCCGCGGACGACAAGCCAGTTGGCGCTTTCGGTGATGAAGAACCTGGCGGCGGTGATTAGAACGGCCGGCAGCAACGCTGTTGCATACATCCACCGCCATGCGTCGAGTTGCGGATGCAGCACGAGGACCAGGGCGCCGATCGCCAGGCCGGATGTGGCGCCGATGGCCTGAAAGGCGAAAGCGCCAAGGACAAGCCGGCCGCGCGCAACGGAAGGGATGCTTTCGGAAATGATCATATGGGCGGTTGGATAGTCGCAGCCGAGCGCTAGACCGACGCCGATCAAACAGATGATCAGCGAGGTGAAATTCTGGACGAGGATCAGCAGCGCAAGAAACAGGCAGAAAATGATCATCTCGGCAATGAACATGCGCTTGCGGCCAAAATAATCCGAAAGACCGCCGAGGAGCATCGTTCCGACCAGGATGCCGGCCAGGCTGGCGGAGGTAACAAAGCCCTTCTCGGCGGCTGCCAGATGAAATTCGCGGGCAATGAGCGGAACAGTAATGCCACCCATGAAAACCACAAAACCCTCGAAGAACTTCCCCGCCGCGGCAAGCAGCCAGATGCGCCACTGCATACCGGTCAACGGTGTTGAAGGAAGCGAGGTTCCGTCGCTCCAGATAGGCACTTCGTCAATATATTCCTGTACGCTTTTTATGTCGGAACCGGGATTCTTCGCCCGGTGGAGAAGATCGACCATTCTCCAATACCCCCCTGATCAAGCCTTCCCGTGTCTGCCATGGTTGCCGAAGTTCCACATGTGAATATTTTAAGACAGTTCGGTCGACAATTAAGGGCTGCGAAGGGCCCGTTGGCTGGCCACGGGGCTCCCCCTACGCTCAATAGGACTTCGGCAAATCCAGCACTTTCTCGGCCAGGAAATTCAGGATCATATGCGGGCTGATCGGCGCGGTGCGCGGGATCATCACCTCGCGCAGCAGGCGTTCCACGTGATATTCCTGCGCATAGCCCATCCCGCCCAATGTCAGCATCGCGGTGTGGCAGGCCTCGAAGGCGGCTTCGGCGGCGAGGTATTTACCGGCATTGGCTTCCACCGCGCAATCCTTACCGGCATCAAACAAGCTCGCCGCCTTCATCACCATCAGATTGGCGGCCTCCAACTGCGCCCAGCATTTCGCCAGCGGATGCTGGATGCCCTGATTCATCCCGATCGGACGGTTGAACACGATCCGCTCCCTTGCATAGCGGGCGGCGCGCGCGATGGCGACGCGGCCGATGCCGACAGCCTCCGCGCCGATGAGAATTCGTTCCGGGTTCATGCCATGCAGGATGATCTTGAACCCATCGCCCTCGGCGCCGATGCGATCTTCCTCGGGCACAAATAAATCGGTGATGAACAGCATGTTCGAATCCACCGCATGCCGGCCCATTTTATGGATCAGCCGCACGTCGATATTGGCGCGGTTCAGATCGGTATAAAACAATGAAAGGCCCTGGGTTTTTTTTGTAACCGCAGCGAGCGGCGTGGTCCGCGCCAGCAGCATCATCTTAGTTGCGACCTGCGCGGTGGAAATCCAGATTTTCTCGCCGTTGACCAAGTAACCGCCTTGCACTTTCTCGGCGCGGGTTTTCAGCTCGGTGGTGTTCAGCCCGGCATTGGGTTCGGTAACCGCGAAACATACTTTGTGCACGCCCGCCACCACCGGCGGCAGCATGCGCTGCTTCTGTTCGTCATTGCCGAAAATAGCGATCGGCTGCAGGCTGAATACCGGCATGTGCACGGCGGACGCGCCGCTCATCCCGGCGCCGGATTCCGCAATCGCCTGCATCATCAGCGCCGCTTCGGTAATCCCCAGGCCGGAGCCGCCAAATTCCACCGGCATCGCAATGCCCAACCATCCGGCATCCACCAAGGTTTTGTAGAAATCATGCGGAAACTCGGCACTC
>JAMFRY010000005.1 GCA_026225015.1 Alphaproteobacteria bacterium | reverse complement strand
CGCTCCAGACCAATGGGACGGAAATCGCAAACAAGTTCGCGCTCGACCATTTTATGGACCATCTGATCCGCGAATGTGATGCCTCCGGATTTTTGAAAAACCCCCAGAAGCGCCCTGGCATGGTACGAAACCTGCGGCATTTTTTTCAGCGCGGCGAAGCGACGAAGCAGGAATTGAACACACTGCATGGGATCATCAGCGAACTGGTCCGAAAGCGCTCAGCGGCCGATGTTGAGTAGGCCGCCCGCGCTTGCGCTTGCTAATCAATCACCACGCTTACCGGCACATGATCCGAGGGCTGGGTCTTCGCGCGCTCGGCTTTGCTGATTACAAATCCGGTCAGCCGTTCGACGATTCGCGGCGATAGCAGCGCATGATCGATCCGCAAGCCGATATCGCGGTCCCAGGCGCCAGCCTGATAGTCCCAGAAGGTGTACAATGTCTCGGTGGGATATAGCGCCCGCAGCGCATCGGTGAGGCCGAGCCAGATCAGCGCGTTGAAGGCCGCGCGCGTCTCCGGGCGCACCAGCGCGTCGGTTTTCGGCAAGGCGCCGGGGGCGTAATCGGCATCGGTCGGGCAAACATTATAGTCGCCGGCCAGGATGAAATCACGGTCCGCTTCCAGCATCGCGCTCGCATGGGCATAAAGGGCGCGCATCCAGGCCAGTTTGTAGGCATAGCCGGCATCGCCGCCGGAATTGCCGTTCGGCAAATACAAATTGCCCACGGAAATACCACCCAACTCCGCCTCGATATACCGGGCATGGCTGTCTTCCTCGCCCATGCCCGGCAGCTTGCGGTGATTGATCGTCACCTCCGCCCGGTGCAGAATGGCGACGCCGTTATAGGATTTCTGCCCGGAAACCGCCGATTTATAGCCAAGCTCGGCAAAGCGCAGCGCCGGAAACTGATGTTCCTCGCATTTGATCTCCTGCAGCAGCAACAAATCCGGCTGCTCGCGGGCCAGAAATTCCGCCACATGCGACTCGCGCGTGCGAACGGAATTGACGTTCCAGCTGGTAATTTTCATCGCCGCCATATTCTCGACTTCCCAGTTTTTGGCAACCTTGGCTTTTATGCCAACTGATGGTGGGTCTGACTCTCGGCAGTTGCATCGTCATCCCCTCGAAGGCGGGGGATCCACGACTTTTCTTCAACAAGGCGCAGATGGATGCTTAAGTTGTGGATGCGCCGCCTTCGCGGGGCATGACGGGTGTGGCGCGTCAAAACCCGTGCCGCCAAGTATCAATCCACAGAGAAAGAGGTTCCGCAGCCGCAGGAGGAGGTAGCGTTGGGGTTCTGCACGGCAAAATGCGCGCCCATCAACGCGTCCTTATAGTCCAGCTCCGAACCGGCCAGCAGGTCCAGGCTCGATTGGTCCACATACACCGTGGCGCCGAGCGCTGCGATCACCAGATCATCCGGGTTCCGCGCCGCCGTCAGGTCGAACTTGTACTGAAAGCCGCTGCAGCCGCCGGCCAGCACCTCGACTCGCAGGGCTTTGGCGCCGGGCTCACCCGACAAAATGGAAGCGATCTGCTTCGCCGCCGCGTCGGTCAGGCGAAAGGCGGTGGGTTGCGGTGCAAATGTTTCACTCATGCACCCTATATAGCGCGGTCGAGGATTGGATTGAAGGGCCAGTTGTAGTGTATGCCAGCCCGCATGGATTTAGCCCCTTATGCGGTTCAGAGCAAAACCTCGCGCGGCCGTCTGCACCGGGAAGCGCCGCCGGCCCGGCGCAGCGAATACCAGCGCGACCGCGACCGCGTGGTGCATTCCTCGGCCTTTCGGAAATTGCAGTATAAAACCCAGGTTTTCGTCACAAAGGAAGGCGATTTCTACCGTACCCGGCTCACCCATAGCCTGGAAGTGGCGCAAATCGCCCGCAGTATCGCCCGCCTGCTTCGCTTGGATGAAGACCTCACCGAGGCCCTGGCGCTGGCCCACGACCTCGGCCATCCGCCCTTCGGCCATGCCGGCGAGGCGGGACTCGACCGGGCACTGGCGGCGTTTGGCGGCTTTGACCATAACGGCCAGAGCCTGCGCGTGGTCACATTGCTGGAGCATCGCTACGCCGCGTTCGACGGGCTCAATCTGAGCTGGGAGATGCTGGAGGGCCTGGCCAAGCATAATGGCCCCACCGCCGCGCCGCCTTCCTATATCGCGGAATTCGACGCCATTTTCCCGCTCGACCTGCACCGCCAGCCTTCCGCCGAGGCGCAGGTCGCCGCACTCGCCGATGACATCGCCTATAACGCCCATGACATGGATGACGGGCTGCGCGCCCGGCTTTTTTCTCCGGCGGATATCGCCGATCTGCCCGTGATTGGCGAGATGCTGAGCGAGGCGGGAAAGCTAACAGTGGATGAAAAACGCATCCGCCATGAGATGACGCGCCGGGTGATCGGTTTCATGATCCATGATGTGGTAGCGG
>JAMFRY010000055.1 GCA_026225015.1 Alphaproteobacteria bacterium | reverse complement strand
GTCCAGAATTTGGCTAAACCCGCAATCCAGCGTAAGAAATCACCGAAACATTCCGGTGGGCATTGGGCTACATGCAAATGAAGGCGGCGATATTGCAATTCGCCCACTTGCTCTGGCGGCAATTGCCGAAGGAACTCCGCCGCCGCGGCATGAGCGGTTTTGCAGCCTCGCTCGCCCGTAAACCCGACCAGCCCGGCCCCTCTGCCAGCAATGGCGTGGTGGTTGCCGGCGATATCGACGGCGCCAACGGACTCGCCGAAAGTGCGCGCATAATCTACGAGGTCATCGCGCAACATGGCATGGCGCGCGGCGCCGTGCCGCTGGGCCTGCCGAGCGTGGTCCCGAAAGCCGAGGTTACGATACCGAAAGATGCTGCCCTGCTGGCGGTGGTCAACGCGCCGATCCTGCCCGTAGGCCTGCTGCGTCTGCCGCGTGATTTTTTAAAAAACCGCCGCGTGATCGGTTTCTGGGCGTGGGAATTGCCGGTGCTGCCCGGCAGTTGGCGGCATGGCGCCGCGTTCGTGCATGAAATTTGGGCGCCGTCGCAATTTACCGCCGAGGCGCTGGAACAAATCGCGCCCGGCCGGGTGAGGGTGGTGCCGCACCCCTTGGCGGCACTGCCGGAACTGCCGGTGGAAGGCACGCGCAAGGCGTTCGGCTTGAACGAAAACGCGCTGGTGGTGCTGATGATTTTCAATCTCGCTTCCAGCATGGAGCGCAAGAACCCGTTCGGACATATCGCCGCCTTCAAATCCGCCTTCGGTAGCAGCCGCGATTATCTGTTCGTAATCAAAATATCCGGCACGCAAGCCTATCAGGACGATCTGCAACGGATCGGGCAAGCAATCGGCGACGCACCGAATATCAGGCTGATGACAGGCACGCTGCCGGAGCCGCAGTTGCGTGGACTGATCGCTTGCAGTGATATCGTTTTGTCCTTGCACCGATCGGAGGGCTTTGGCCTGATCCCGGCGACCGCCATGCTGCTGGGCCGCCCGGTGATCGCCACCGGCTGGTCCGGCAATCTGACATTCATGAATCCCGATGTATCGGCGCTGGTTTCTTATCGTTTGGTCCCGGCTTTGGATGAGCGCGGTACCTATGATCTGCAAGGCGCATTCTGGGCCGAGCCGGATATCGAAGACGCTGCCGCCTGGTTGCGGCGTTTGGGCGCCGATGCCGGGCTGCGCCGCGTTATGGGCGAGGCCGGGCGAGCCCATGCGCGAGCCACTTTGGGCGCCGCGCCGGTGTTGGCGGCGCTTGCCGCGAACGGCATTACGTGAAGCTGCTGGTCTGGCATTGGGGACGTTACGGCGCCGGGCCGGTTTTCGCGGCGCGACTCGCAGAGGCGGTGGCGGGCATTGCCGGGCGCGATGCCGCGCTATCACTGGCGGCGGGCGCTGAAATACTGGCGCAGCGCAACACCTTGCACTGCGATTGGAAGGAGCCGACCTATCGGGGCGCCGCCGGCTACGCGCTGCAGCGTCTGGCATCGCCGTTGCTCAACCGCCGCACGTCAAAAAGAGTGCAGACCATCGCGCCCGATTTCGCCATCTGCGCGATGCCGGCATTGCTCGACCGGCGGCTGATATGGGCATTGCGGCAAAGCCGGATACCCTATGCGGTCATCGTCCATGAAGCGACGGCGCATCCCGGCGATGCGCTGCGCTTTCGCCTGCTCGATCAGTCTCATTTGCTACGCCACGCCGCCGCCCTGTTCCCGCTCTCCGCCCACGTAGAATCCGATCTGCGCGGGCAAGGCTATGGAAAAAATGGCCAAACGATCACAACCTTATGGCATCCGCCGATTCTTGTCGGCGCGGTGAAGCCCGCCTTCAGCCATGGCGGGCGTCCGCGCTTGTTGTGCTTCGGCCGGCTGCTACCCTATAAGGGATTGGATCTGCTGGCGGATGCGTTGGCCGCGTTGGGTCCGCACCTTCCTTTTGATATCAAAATATGTGGTGCTGGCCCGAACTCCCCGGAGCTTTCCCGGCTGCGCGCCATGCCGGGGGTGCAGGTGGATCAGCGCTGGATTCCGGAATCCGAGTTGCGGGAGCTGATCGAGTGGTCGGATGTGGTGGTGCTGCCCTATCGCCAGGCCAGCCAATCGGGCGTCGCGGCGATGGCCATCGGGCAAAGTCGGCTGGTGGTGGCAACCCGTGTCGGCGGCCTGCCGGAGCAGCTGCAAGCCAGCCCAGGCGCCATATTATGCGAGCCCAACGCGGCGGCGATTACCGAGGCGTTGCGGCAGATCAAGCCATCAATGCCAGCTTATTCGCCTAAGCCGGCCGCGGATTGGCGCGACATGGCGCAAACGATACTTGCGGCGCTGGAAAGATAAGGCGATTTCAAAACCCTTATGATCCGCTGAACCAATTATATCCCTGATCCTCCCAATAGCCGCCGGTATAAACGTTGCCGACATTCATGCTCATCAGCGATTTGGGATTCTTGAAGCCAAGTTTCGTTGGAATCCGCAGGCGCAACGGTGCGCCAAAAGGCGGGGTCAAAGGGGCGTTCAGGAAATCCAGCGCCAGGATGGTCTGCGGATGCAGCGCCGATGCCATGTCGATGCTGGAATAATAACCGTCGGCGCATTGGAACGAGACATAGCGGCAGGTGGTATCCGCGCCGATCCGTTGCAGAAAGCTCCGCAACGGCACGCCGCTCCATTGCCCGATTACCCGCCAGCCTTCCACGCAAACCAGCCGGGTGATCTGGCTGGTTCGCGGCAAAGCGCGCAACTGATCGAGGCTCCAGGGTGCTTTTTCCTGAATCTGCCCGGTGAGCCCGAAGCGGTAGGTTGCAGGGTCAACCACCGGCGCCTGCGAGATGTCGTAGAAGGCGTTAAAGCGCGGCGGGTTGGTGATTTGCGCCGTGGAGAAGGTTGGCGCCAGCGTGTGCCGGCTGAACAAGGCCGCCTGCACACGGTCGTTCCAGCGCGACATTGCAAGCAGAAATTTATCCGCGAGGTCAGGATGCGCCGGGTCTTCGTAATCGCAGGCGGGCAGGGCGGATATGGCGCCCAAGGCCAGCGCGCGGGCGAGCAGTTTGCGGCGGTCCAAGTCCAGTTTTCGCATTATTCCGCGCCCTCCGCCTTGCCGCCAAAAATCATCGGCGGCAGCACTTTCGGCACCAATGCCACCAGCAGCAGATGGAGGATCATAAACGCCACGATCGCGGCCATCGCGAAGAAATGCACATAGCGCGCCACGAAATAGCCGCCAAGCAGATCGGTGAAAAACCAGAGCTGCACCGGCTTCCAGATCGCCAGGCCAGAGAGCACCACCACCACGCCGGCAAAAATCACCCCGGCATAGAGCAGCCGCTGCACCGCATTATACACACCCTGGCGATGCGGCAATTGCAGGCGCAAGGCGGCGCCAACTTCCCGAAGCGCCGCCGGCAGGGAAATCGGCCAGAGTTTTTGCCTGAAATGCCCGGTGGCGAAACCCCAAACCAAATAGGACAGCCCGTTGACCAGCAGCAGCCACATGCAGGCCAGATGCCAGGCGATTCCCCCCGCCAGCCAGGCGCCGAGGGTGAGCAGCGGCGGGAAGGTGAAATTGAACAAGGGCGAAGCATTATAAATCTGCCAGCCGCTGCCGATCATCATCACGATCGCCACCGCGTTCAGCCAGTGCATCAGCCGCAACGGCCAGGGATGGATGGGCCGAGAGCGTGCCCGCGTGATGTTGCGCATCGCAAAACTCCTATACAAACAAGCCTGTGCAAGCCAGCCTGCGCTGGCGCCGGCGCTTCGTCCAGGCATCGTCGTGTTGCCCAAAAGGCGTTGGCGCCGCCATTCCGGCGGCGCATCTGCGTCCGGGCTGAAATCCCAGCCGCCGGGTTTGTGAAAACTTGCCGGGCGATGGTGTTTAGTTGATTTGTTTTCAGCGGTTTATGTGACATTCCGCAGATGATGGGTTTCATAATAAACGGACATGTTCTCAAGGCGCCTCTGTAAAGCGGCGCCTTGCTGCCTAGCTCTCATGCACAACAAAAAATGTTCAGGAGCGAGCAAATGTCACGACTTTTTATCGCCGCATCTTTCGGCATCGGCATGCTGTGTTCGGGGGTCGCGCTGGAGCAAAATACGATGACGGCGCCCAATAACAGCTCGGGAAACGAGACCAATCCGGCGGTCCAGCAGCGGATCAATCCCGCCAACCAGCCTGGCTTGGCGTCCACCACCTCCGATCCCGGCAATATGGGAACCGGCGCCAGCAGCGCCGCCATCGGCACGGGCGGCGCCGAAAAGGGGATGAACAGCCCCGAGACGCCCGGTTTGGCCGGTGCGCAAGGCGAGACCGGCGCCAATCCCGACAATCCGGGCGGTCAGCCGAAATCCGGCTCCTGATATCGGCGGTCATAAAAAATGACCGTCGGTTCTGGCGTCTTTTTTACTGGCGTCTTTTTTGCGCGCGGCCGCCTTGCCAACCCAGCGCGCGGCACACGCTAACCGCTCAGTAACGCCTCGGCGCAGGCATCCAGAATCGCCGAGGCGTCCGTCTCATATTCGCGGTATAGATCCGGCACATCGCCCGATTGCCCGAAATGATCGGGCCCAAGCGCGAATATCCGCTGGCCGCGCACGCCGCCCAGCCAGGCATGGGCCGCGGGATGGCCGTCCAGCACGGTGATCAGCGCGGCGTCGCGTTTGAGGGGGGCTAATAAGGTTTCGATATAGGCGCTGGCTTTGGCGTCACCCGCGCGCCGCTTGCGCTGCGCTTCACGCCATGCGGCGTAGAGGCGGTCCGGGCTGGTAATCGCCAGCAGCCCGGCGCCGGGTTCGTCTTCCAAAAGCGTCTCGAACGCCGCCTCGGCCTCGGTCGCCACCGCGCCCTGATAGGCAATCGCAATCCGCGCGCCCTTTGCCGGCGGCCGCACCCAATGCGCGCCGCTGATCACCGCTTGCGGGTCGAGCCGGCGGTCGGGCTGCACCGCCAGGCGCGTGGAGAGCCGCAGCCATACAGCGGAGCCTTCCGGGCGCTGCATCCAGTCGAAGGCATGGCGGAGCAAAATCGCCAGTTCGTCGCAATAGGCCGGCTCGAAACTCGCCAAACGGTCCTGCACGATGCCCAGCAGCGGCGTATTGGTGGATTGGTGCTGCCCGCCTTCCGGCGCCAGCGTAATGCCGGACGGCGTTCCGACCAGCAGAAACCGTGCATCCTGATAACAGGCATAGAGCAGCGCATCATGGCCGCGATTGACGAACGGATCATATACGGTCCCGACCGGCAGCAGCCTTGCGCCCAGCAGATCGTGTGATAAGCCCGCCGCGCCGAGGAGCAGAAACAGATTCTGCTCGGCGATTCCAAGCTCGATATGCTGGCCGTCCGGATCGGTGCCCCAAAGCTGGGCGCTCGCCAGCTTGCCGTCGCGGAACACGTCGTCGCGGGTATGGCGGTCGAACACACCGCGGCGGTTGATCCAGGGCCCCAGATTGGTTGAAACCGCCACATCCGGACTCATGGTTACGATATGCCGGGAGAGTTCGGCGCTCTCCCCCTGCGCCCGGCCGATTTCGGAGAGGATTTCACCGAATCCGGCCTGCGTGCTCATCTTCCGCCCGGTGATCTTGGGCTGCGGCAAAACCGCCGGCACGGCAACCGAAGCCGCGCCCAGGCGCCG
>JAMFRY010000054.1 GCA_026225015.1 Alphaproteobacteria bacterium | reverse complement strand
GGCTAAGCCTTTGGGCTCGTGCTCATAGGTCGGCTAGCCCGCTTTCGTAAAGCCCCCCGCCCCAGCACCACCAGCCGGGGTTATGCAGTGCAACAGCAGCGGCAATGGCGATTTCTGGTGTTTCGAACAGGGCCAAGCTGGTGGCGCCGGAACCGCTCATCCGCGCCAGCAGCGCGCCGGGCAGCGCCCGCAAGCTTGCCAGCACCGCTTCGATCCCCGGCGCCAGCGTGATGGCCGTTTCCTCCAAGTCATTGCCAAGCGCAGCAAGCCCGGCCGCCATGGATGCGGCGTCCGGCCACGCATCGGGCAGCGTAGCGGGCGTTGAAAACGCGCTGGGCCGCCTTCGAAACACATCGGCGGTCGCGACCGGAAACCCCGGATTCACCAGCACCATGCCAAATTCCGGCAGCAACGGTGCCGGCTCCAAAATCTCGCCGATCCCGGACATGCGCGCCGCTTGCCGCTTGAGGCAAACCGGCACATCCGCGCCCAGCCTCAGAGCAAGGTCATCCAGCGCGGAATCCGGCAGGTTTAATTGCCAGGCCTGATTCAAAAGCCGCAGGCTGGCTGCGGCATCGGCCGAGCCGCCGCCAATGCCGGACGCAACGGGAAGGTTTTTCTCCAAATTCAGCCGGCCGCTGGCGGTTTTGCCTGAATTTGCCGCCAATAGCCGCGCGGCGCGCAGCACGAGGTTGTCCGGGCCCGAGTCCAGCCCACCGGCGAACGTGCCGGTGAGCTCCAGCGATATTGCGGCGTCAGGCACATAGCTCAGCCAGTCGCCGGTGGCCGGGAACACCGCGAGGCTGTCCAGCAAATGGTAGCCATCCAGCCGTTTTCCGGTGACATGCAAATACAAATTCACCTTGGCCGGCGCAAAACTATTCAGCATAGAGGTTTCCTTCAAAACCGGCGAGGGTTGTGTCCCGGCATCTAATCGCTTTCGGCTAGCCCGGCGACTCCCACCAAACCCGAAACGGCGCGCCCCACCCGCCGATATTACCGATAAAGTCTTGTTCGGCGACTTTTGGGAAAACCCGGCACTCTCCCTGCGTGACCGCAACCTCGTCACCATCGCGGTCCGGATGGGTTGAGACTAGAATTTCAACCCGGACGCGCCGGCATTGCCGTGAAACGCCAAGCCATGCCGAGACGTATTGGCTGGGTTTTTGTTGGCGCGAGGCGGGCCGCAATGCTTGACTTGGGGTTAGGCCGCTCTTAAGGAGGGCGCTCTCACGGTTCCGGTTTGCCGGCACTGGGTTTGTTCACATGTCTGGCGCGTGCGGCGCCGTCCCCGGATCTTCGGGGGGCTTAGGCCGCAGGCTAGGGGAAGGTTCCGTAAGGTGGGGTGCAACTCCCGCCTTGCGGTCGTTTTTGTGAACAAAACGGTGCTAAACGAGCGGTTCCGGGTAAAAATAGCAGGATTGCATTGATGCCGACGATTAATCAGTTGATTGCCAAGGGCCGTGAACCGGCGACCAAGCGCAACAAGGTGCCAGCCCTTGAAGGCTGCCCGCAAAAGCGCGGGGTTTGCACCCGGGTCTACACCACCACCCCGAAGAAGCCGAACTCGGCGTTGCGCAAGGTCGCCAAAGTGCGCCTGACCAATGGTTTCGAGGTCGTGAGTTATATTCCCGGAGAAGGCCATAACCTGCAGGAGCACTCGGTGGTGCTGATCCGCGGCGGCCGCGTAAAGGATTTGCCGGGCGTGCGCTACCACATCCTGCGCGGTGTTCTGGATACCCAAGGCCTGCCGAAACGCCGCAAACGCCGTTCGCTATACGGCGCGAAGCGGCCGAAGTAAGGGGAGCAGAAATATGAGCAGACGCCGCCGCGCCGTAAAGCGCGAAGTTCTCCCGGATGCGAAGTTTGGCGATGTCGTCATCAGCCGCTTCATGAATGTGCTGATGTATGACGGCAAGAAATCCGCCGCCGAAGGCATTGTCTATGGCGCGCTGGACGTGTTGAAGAAGCGTGGCGGGGCGAATGCCGACCCGGTACGGCTGTTCCACGAGGCGCTGGATAATGTGAAGCCGGCGATCGAGGTGCGCTCGCGGCGCGTCGGTGGCGCCACCTATCAGGTGCCGGTCGAAGTGCGCACCGAACGCCGCCAAGCTCTGGCGATCCGCTGGATCATCGATTCCGCCCGCAAGCGCGGCGAGCATACGATGGAAGAGCGGCTTTCCAACGAATTGCAGGATGCCGTAAACAATCGCGGCTCTGCCGTAAAGAAGCGTGAGGATACCCATCGCATGGCCGAGGCGAACAAGGCCTTCAGCCATTACCGCTGGTAACCCAAGCGTTTTGAGCGCCTACCACTAACTTCCACCTTGGGCTCGTCGCCCGCACGGAGCAAACCATGGCTAAAGCAAAATTTGAGCGGAACAAGCCGCACGTCAACATTGGCACGATCGGCCACGTCGATCATGGCAAGACATCATTGACCGCTGCCATTACCAAGATTCTGGCAAAGTCCGGTGGGGCAACCTTCACCGCCTACGACCAGATCGACAAGGCTCCGGAAGAGCGCGCCCGCGGCATCACGATTTCCACCGCCCATGTGGAGTACGAGACCGCCAACCGCCACTATGCCCATGTGGACTGCCCCGGCCACGCCGACTACGTGAAGAACATGATCACCGGCGCCGCGCAGATGGACGGCGCGATCCTGGTGGTTTCCGCCGCTGACGGCCCGATGCCGCAAACCCGCGAGCATATCCTGCTCGCCCGCCAGGTCGGCGTGCCGGCGCTGGTCGTGTTCCTGAACAAGATGGACCTGGCCGACCCCGATCTGGTCGAGCTGGTGGAGATGGAAGTCCGCGAACTGCTCAGCAAATATGGCTTCGACGGTGACAATATCCCCATCGTCAAGGGCTCCGCGGTTGCGGCGCTTGAGGATAAAACGCCGGAAATCGGCGAGCAGGCGATCCTCGAGCTGATGAAAATGGTCGACGAATTTATTCCGCAGCCGGAACGCGCCAAGGACAAGCCGTTCCTGATGCCGGTTGAAGACGTGTTCTCGATCTCCGGCCGCGGCACCGTAGCGACCGGCCGTGTCGAGCGCGGCATCATCAAGGTGGGCGAGGAAGTCGAGATCGTCGGCCTGCGGC
>JAMFRY010000053.1 GCA_026225015.1 Alphaproteobacteria bacterium | reverse complement strand
GTGGATCTGGGGTCGAACTCGGTCCGGCTGGTGATTTTTGAGGGCGATGACCGCAATCCCGTGCAGATTTTCAACGAAAAAGCGGTGCTGCGCCTGGCCAGGGGCATGACACGCACTGGCCAGTTGGATAGCGACGCCATGGACCAGGCCGAGACGGTGCTGCGCCGCTATGCCGCCATCGTGCAGGCCATGGGCGCGCATCCGTTCGAGGTTCTGGCGACTTCGGCCGTGCGGGATGCCGAGAACGGGCCGGATTTCGTGCAGCGGCTCAAAGAACGATTGCCGCAGATGAACATCAACGTGCTCTCCGGCAATCAGGAGGCGCAGCTTTCCGCCGAGGGCGTGCTGTGCGGCATTCCCGGCGCGGATGGCGTGCTGGCCGATCTCGGCGGCGGCTCCATGGAGATCGTGCGCCTCGATGCCGGAAGCGTGGGACAGGCCGCGACATTGCCGATCGGCGTGATCCGGCTGGCGGATCGCTCACAAGGCGATTTGCTGAAGGCCAGGGCGATCGTCACCGCGGCGCTGGAGGAAACGCCGTTCATCGCCGAGGCGGAGGGACGGGATTTGTACCTCTCCGGCGGCGCGTTCCGGGCGCTCGCGCGGATTCACATCATGCAGACCGGCTACCCGCTCAACATGGTGCATCACTACACCATCGGCCGGGAAGAAGCCCGCGACCTGGCCGGCGTGATCGGCGAGGCCGGGCGCAAACTCATCGAGCGGATGCCCGGCGTACCGCGCCGAAGAATCGAGGACCTCCCCTTCGCCGCGATTATCCTGCGCCGGTTGTTGCGCTCCTCGGGCGTCAACCGTGTGGTGTTCAGCGCCAATGGCCTGCGCGAAGGCTGGTTCTCCCGTATGCTTCCCGCCGAAACCCGTGCGGAGGACCCGCTGCTCGCCGCCGGCCGCGATCTGGCGCGCGGCATCCTGCGTGATCCCGGCATGCCGCCGGCGCTCGTCGCCTGGACCAACCCGCTTTTCCCGTCCGAAACGGGTGCGCAACGGCGCTTGCGCGAGGCTGCTTCCTGGCTCTCCGACATCGGCAGCCATGAGCATCCGGAATACCGGGCCGAACAGGCGTTTTTGCGGGTGTTGCGACAACCGGGAATCGGCCTGGACCACCACGCCCGTGCCTTCCTGGCGCTCACTTTGGCCCTGCGCTATGAGGCGCCGATCGATAGTCCGTTTTTGGCGCCGACGCGCTCGCTGCTGGATTTGCACGCGGCCAGACGCGCTGAAACTCTGGGCGCGGCTTTGCGGCTTGCCTACACGCTCTCCGCCGGCACGCCGCAGCTTCTGGCAGGCACCCAGCTTACCATCGCCCCTGGCAGGCTGATCCTGGGCCTGTCCGAAGCCAATGGGGTGTTTGCCGGCGAAGCCGTGCTGCGCCGGCTCGACCGCCTGGCACAGATGCTGGGCCTGGAAGCCGAAACCGAACGCAAATAGGCGAGGCTTACTCCGCCAGCGCCGTGGTTAGGCTGGCTTTCCAGCCGCTGGGGCGGAAGAACACGATGCCGATCAACAAGCCGCCGATGCCTACCACCTTGGTGACGGTATTGAAGGTCTGGATGGCGTACAGGCCCAGGACCAGCAGCGATATCGCGCTCAAGAACGGATACAGCGCATACAACACCCAACTGCCCACCGATTCCTTATACGTGTCACGATAAACCCAGGCGCAGACCAGGCCGGCCAGACCGTAATAATAGCAAACCTGCACCGCCACGGCGCTGATCGAATCGGCGATGATGGTGCCGATCGAAGGCAGGAAGCTGGAGGCAAAAATCATCACCAGGCCGAGGATGATCAGCAAAATCATGGTGCGCACCGGCGTGCGGGTGCGGGCATCGACTAAGCCCATGGAGGTTGGCATCGAACGGTCCCGGCCCATGGAAAACAGGGTGCGGGAGAACTGCAGCATGGAGGTTTCCAACGTCGCGATGCCGGAGAGCACCACCGCGAAGGAAGCAAGCTTGGCGCCGACATTTCCAAGACCCGCCTGCAAGGCGATGTTATAGACGATGTTGACGTTGAAGCCTTGCGCTGTGCTCATGCTGAACAGCACCAGAGCCGCGGTTAAAAAAGCGACGAACAGGCCGATGGTGATGAACACGCTGTAGAATCCGCCATTCCCGGCCGAGTTGGGCGGCACGTCGGAGGTTTCCTCGCTGAGGTTACAGGTAACGTCCCAGCCCCAGTAGAAAAACACCACCACCAGCGCGGTAGCGGCGAAGCTGGACAGCGTATAGCCCTGAAAGCCAAGCCAGGCGAAACTGGGGTGCTGCACCGCGCCCACCTTGCCAGCATGGACATAAGCCGCAATGGCGACGACGGCGAGGATGGTAAGCTCGATGGAGGTCATCACCACCTGCACCTTGCTGGTGAGGCTGATGCCGGCAATCAGGACCAACCCGATGAGCAGATAGACAAATGCGCCAAGCGACGTTGTGGCGATCAGATTGCTGCTGAGCGCCGGGTCGATGATGTTCATCAGGTTGCCGCCGACCGTGAGGCTGCCGGAGACCACGAAGACCAGCGTGGCAATGAGCAGCGCCCAGCCGGAGAAGAAGCCCAGCAGCTTGCCAAAACTCTCGGTCGTCCAGTCATAGGCGGCGCCGGCGCGCGGCAGTTTTTTGTTCAAGCCTTTATAGGAGACGGCAATTCCCAGCATGGGAATGGCAAAGACCAGGAGCGCGTTGATCGAAACATTGCCTGCGGTAGCGATCAACACCGCCGCGGTGGTGGCAATCGAAAAGCCCGGCGCACTGCCGGCAATGCCCATAATCACCGATTCAAAAAGCGATATTGCGCCCGGTTTCAAGGTGGTACTCATCTCAGCTCCTTATGATTGTTGAATTTTTAAGCGCGCGCCCTGAATTCTGGTTCGTTTTATGGAATCACGGAATGGTAGCATTAATTATTATTTAACCGCGTCTGGCAACTGAAAAATTCTCCACAGAGTTGGGCTGCTGCTGGGTGATGCAATGGATATTGCCGCCGCCGAGGAGAATTTCGCGGGCCGGAATCATCACAATCTCGCGCTCAGGAAACAGCCGGGCCAGCGCCGCGCGCGCCGGTTCGTCGGTTGCAACGCTGAAGGCCGGCGCGATGATGGCGCCGTTGGCGATGTAGAAATTCACGTAAGACGCGGCCAGACGCTCCCCCGCCCGGCGGGTCATCCCGGTTTGCGCCTCGTCAATCCCGGCGGCCTCATCCTCGGCAAAGAACATCGGCGTGGGCATCGGAATGCGCTCGACCGTTATCGCCCTGCCCTTTGCGTCGCGGGTGCTCCGCAACCGCGCCTCGGCATCGCGGGAGACCGCATAATGGGGATCGGCGGGATCATCGCACCAGCTCACCAGCACGATTCCGGGCCGCACAAAACAGGCCAGATTATCGATATGCCCACCGGTCTCATCCCCCGGCACACCCTCGCCCAGCCATAGAACATGCGATGCGCCGAGATAGTCTCTCAGCACCCGCTCCATCTCCTGCCGGGTCGCACCAGGGTTCCGATCTTCGCCCAGCAAACACGGCTCCGTCACCATCACCGTGCCTTCGCCGTCCACATGGATAGCGCCGCCTTCAACGATTTTCGGCGCACGGTAAGCAACAGCCCGCTCGATCTCCAGCATTTTGCCGGCCACCGCATCGTCCAGGTCCCAGGGAAAATACATCCCCCGCACCAACCCTCCCCAGGCATTGAACGGCCAGTCAACGCCGCGCAGCCCTCCGGCGTCATCGACCAGGAAACTGCACCCGACATCCCGCGCCCAGGAATCATTGGTGCTAACCTCCACCACCCGAATCCCGGCCGGCAACACGTTGCGCGCGTTGGCGAATTGCCGTGCGCTCACCATCATCGTCACCCGCTCGAACCGCGCAATCGCCGAGGCAACCGCCGCAAAGGCCGCCTGCGCCGGCTTGGCGCCCAGACGCCAGTTATCCGTGCGCTCCGGCCAGATCATCCAACAGCCCGCATGCGGCTCCCACTCCGCCGGCATGCGAAAACTGTCTTCCCGAGGGGTGCTCATGGCGCAGTGTTTGGGCCCATCAACCCCCGGCGGCATGGCGGGTTTTTCCATCCAGCGTGAGCAGGGGCCATACAGGTCAGGGCGGCGATCGCGGAAGACGCCCCAGGAGGCGCGGATATGGGCGATGGCGTCCAGGTCGAAGGTGGCCAGGAGGGTAGTTTCCTCGGTGCGGGTAGCTTCGGCAATTTTGGCGCCGGTATGGCCGGCGATGAAGGAGGAGCCGTAGAAGGTGATGTGGGTGTTGTTGGCGCCTGGCTCCGTGCCGATGCGATTGGAGGCGATCAGGGGAGTCAGGTTGGCAGCGGCGTGGCCTTGCATGGTGCGTTGCCAGTGGTCGCGGGAATCCAGTGTGGGGTCCTGCGGTTCGGAGCCGATGGCGGTGGGGAAGAAGAGGAGCTCGGCGCCCAGCAGGGCCAGGGAGCGTGCGGTTTCCGGAAACCACTGGTCCCAGCAGATGCCGACGCCGATGCGGGCGTATTTCGTGTCCC
>JAMFRY010000052.1 GCA_026225015.1 Alphaproteobacteria bacterium | reverse complement strand
TTGCCGAGGCGATCGAGAATGTCGGGGGCCATATCAACGCCTATACCTCGCGCGAGCAGACCGCCTATTATGTGAAGCTGCTGAAGGAAGATCTGGCGCTGGGCGTCGATATCATCGGCGATATTCTCTGCCATTCCAGCTTCGAGGCCGATGAGCTGGAGCGCGAGCGCGGGGTGATCCTGCAGGAGATCGGCCAGGCCAACGACACGCCGGACGATATCGTCTTCGACCATTTCCAGTCCGCCGCCTATCCGGCGCAGCCGATGGGCCGGCCGGTGCTGGGCACCGAGTCGATCATCCGCAACATGCGGCGCGAGGCGCTGCCCGGCTTCATGTCGCAGCATTACACGCCGGAAAACATGGTGGTGGCGGCCTGCGGCAATCTGCGGCATGATCAGGTGGTGGCGCTGGTGGCGCAGCATTTCGCCGATCTGCCGAAAGCCGAGCAGGAGACGCCGATGCCGGCCGATTATACCGGCGGCGAGTTCCGCGAATTCCGCGAGCTGGACCAGGCGCATATCGTGCTGGGCTTCTCCGCCCCCGGCTATGGCGAGCCCGACTACTACCCCGCAATGCTGCTCTCCACCTTGCTTGGCGGCGGCATGTCGTCGCGGCTGTTCCAGGAAATCCGGGAAAAACGGGGTCTGGTCTATTCCATCTACAGTTTTACCGCACCCGCCGCCGATGGCGGTTTGTTCGGCATTTATGCCGGCACCGGCGAATCCGAAGCCGCCGAGCTGATGCCGGTCACCCTGGAAGAACTTGGCAAGGTGCAGACGCACGTGACCGCCGCGGAATTGCACCGCGCCCGCGCCCAGTTGAAGGCGGGCCTGCTGATGTCGCTGGAATCCACCGGCAGCCGCTGTGAGCAGGTGGCGCGGCAATGGCAGATTTTCGGCCGAGTCATCCCCGCGGCCGAGACGGTGGCAAAAATCGAGGCCGTGACCGAGGCGGATATTCAGGCGGTTGCGGCGAAAATTTTCCAGACAAGGCCGACCTTGGCCACGCTCGGGCCAATCAGCCAGGTGCCCAAACTCTCCAACATCATCGACCGGCTGGCGGCATGAGCGCGGAGCGCGGTAAGGTGGAGACTCGCGCGGCAGGGGACGACCTCCTGAACCAGGCGGAGGACCTTTTGCGCGCCGCCAAAGCCGCCGGCGCGGATGTGGCGGAAACCTCGATGAGCCTCGGCACTTCGCTGTCCTTGCAGCGCCGGCTCGGCAGGATCGAGGAGACCGAGCGCGCCGAAGGAAGGGGGTTGAGCCTGCGGGTCTTCATCGGCCACCAAAACGCCAGCGTATCGGCCGGCTCGATCGACCCGGCCGCGTTTGCCCGTCTGGCCGAGCAGGCCGTGGCGATGGCGCGCGTGGTGCCGGAGGATATCTACGCCGAAATCCCGGACGCGCCGCCGCCCATCGATGCTGTGTTTCTGCAGCTCGACGATCCGGTCGAGCCTTCCATGGAAGCCCTGATCGCGCGCGCCGCCGCCGCCGAGGATGCCGCCCTGACCGTCGCCGGCATCACCAATTCCGAGGGCGCTTCCGCCAGCTGGAGCCGCAGCCAATCGGTGCTGGTCACCAGCAAGGGCTTTGCGGGGCATTATACGCGGTCCAACCACAGCATCTCCGCCACCGCCATTGCCGGCACCGGCACCGGCATGCAGCGCGATTACGATTATTCCTCCGCCGTGCATGGGGAAGATCTGGAGGACGCGGAGACGATCGGCAGGCGCGCTGCCAACCAGGCGATTGCCCGGATGAACCCGGCACGGCCAAAGACCGCCAAGCTGCCGGTGGTGTTCGATCCACGGGTTTCCAACAGTTTCCTCAGCAGCCTGACAGGCGCGATCAACGGCGCCGCCATCGCCCGCGGTACGTCATTCCTGAAGGACAAATTGGGCGCGCAGATTTTTGGCGCAAACATCACCATCATCGACGATCCGCTGCGTGTGCGCGGGCAACGTTCCCGCGCCTTCGATGGCGAGGGGCAGCGTGGCGAGAAACGCGCCTTCATCGAAAACGGCATCCTCACGAGCTGGATCCTCGATACCCGCAGCGCCAACCAGCTCGGCCTCAAAACCACCGGCCATTCCGGCGGCGTCAGCAACTTCTACCTGGCCCCAGGCGAGCTGACACCCGAGCAGCTGATGGCCGACATCACCGAAGGCCTGTACGTCACCGAAATGATG
>JAMFRY010000051.1 GCA_026225015.1 Alphaproteobacteria bacterium | reverse complement strand
GGTCAACAAACCGAGATCGACGTATTCGAGGCCTGGTTCGGCGACCTGTTCGAAGAACTTTTTGGACCGCTCTGAGCTGTCGAAATTCCTTGCTCGTCATCGACCGCAACCCCAAGGCGGTTCAAAAGGCGTTGAAAGCGGCATGATAACCGCCGTTCTGCCGCGCCGCCCTCTATTCGCAATTCTGTTCCGAAATGGCGTCCCCGGCGGGATTCGAACCCACGGCCCCAAGATTAGGAATCTTGTGCTCTATCCTGCTGAGCTACGGAGACAGCCGTGACCGCGCTATAACCCATCTCGCCACCCGAATAAACCATCAGCTGAACGCGGCCGGCCAGGCGCGGCCATCTAGGCGGCCGCGGGGTCCAGCCGGTAGCCGCCGCCTTCGGTGAGCAGAAGCTTGGATACCGCCGAGTCCGGCTCGATTTTCTGCCGCAGCCGATACACATGGGTCTCCAGCGTATGTGTGGTTACCGAGGAATTGTAGCCCCAGACCTCGTTAAGAAGCACCTGGCGCGCCACCGGCCGGCCGGCGGCGCGGTACAGAAACTTCAAAATCGCCGCCTCCTTGTCGGTGAGCCGGATCCGCTTGTTTTTCGCCGGATCGAGCAACTGGCGCACCGCCGGGCGGAACATATAGGGGCCGATGTGGAAAACCGCGTCCTCGCTATTCTCGAATGCCCGCAATTGCGCCCGCAGCCGCGCCAGCAATTCGTTCAGACGGAACGGCTTGGCGATATAGTCGTTGGCGCCGGCATCCAGGCCAAGCACAACATCGCTCTCGGCGGTCGAGGCGGTGAGCATGATGATCGGAATTTTAAGCCCGTCCTGCCGCAATTTTCGGCAAAAATCCCGGCCATCGCCATCCGGCAATCCCACATCCAGCAGAATCGCATCGAAGTGGCCCTCATTGCCGCCCAGCTTGGCCACAGCCTCCTCGATCGAAGAGGCCGGAACCGCGGCAAATTCGCCGTCGTTCTCCAATTGGTCGATCAGCTCCGTGCGCAACGCCGCGTCATCGTCGATTACAAGCAAAGGATGCCGATTCAATATAGAGCGCCTCTCGGTGTTTAAACAGTTTATAGGCTGATCTTGAGTTTCTGGTTATGGTGCTGTTGTAGGCCAGTATTGTCGGAATATCGGGATTCGTCCAAAATTATCTTGAGAGTCATACAAAATAGGGACAATGCTTGGCACGCCATTGCCGCAGGACAATCATGCGCAGCCATCTGACTAGCTTTGCGGTGTCTGACACCTTATCTCAATTTAATGATTCGCGCCGTGCTCCCCCCTGATTCCGACCTTGGAACCCCGCGGACCCGCGCCGTGCATCGCGCCATTGCCGAGGCCAGGCGCGGCGTGCCGGTGGTATTGGCGGCGCGGCATCCGTTGATCGTGGCGCCGGCGGAAACCGTTGGCGCCGAGGGATTGCACCTCATCGACCTGTTGTCGAATGGTCAAGCCAGCCTGCTGCTCGCCCCTTCCCGGGCCGCCGCCATATTGAAGCATGACCTATCCGACGAAGCCGGCGCCATCGCACTCAAACTCTCCCGCCCGTTGATCGACACCGCCACCTTGCGCCGCGCGGCGGATCCCACCATGGAACAGATCTTGCCGGATTTCGAGCGTGTGGCGCCGCCGGACTCCGCCCTCGCCGCGCTGAGCCTGGGCAAGCTCGCCAGGCTGCTGCCGGCCATGGTCGTTGCCCCGGTGCGCGGCGGCTGGGCGTCCCTGCCCGCCGGATCGGACCTTCTATCGGTTCCGGCCGATGACCTGCTGGCCTATCCCGGCCGGCTGGCCGCGTCGCTGACCAAGGTTGCGGAGGTTGCGATTCCGCTGGATGGCGCGCCCGATGCCCGGCTGATCGCGTTCCGGGCGTTGGACCAGGGCATCGAGCACATGGCGATTCTGGTCGGCGAACCCGCTGCCGAGCCGGCGCCTTTGGTTCGCCTGCATTCGGAATGTTTCACCGGCGACTTGCTGGGCTCGCTCAGATGCGATTGCGGGCCGCAATTGCGCGGCGCCATTTTGCGGATGGCCGAGGAAGGCGCCGGCGCCGTGCTCTATTTAAGCCAGGAGGGCCGCGGCATCGGGCTAATCAACAAGTTGCGAGCTTATACCTTGCAGGATAACGGGTTGGACACACTGGACGCCAATCGCGCTCTGGGCTGGCAGGCGGATGAGCGCAATGTCCATATCGCCGCCGCCATGCTGCGCGCGCTCGATATGCAGCGCATCCGGCTGCTCACCAACAACCCCGATAAAATGGCCTCGCTCGCCGCTTGCGGCATTGAAATCGCCGCGCGCGTGCCGCATGCATTCGAACCCAATGGCGTCAATAACGCTTATCTCTCAACCAAGGCGCTGCGTTTCGGACATTTGCTTGACTGAATTTCTGCTCCTCAAACATGGAATTCTCTCGGGCGCCGGGTTGCGCTTCCGGGCCGCTATCGGGCGGGGCGGCCGGTCCGCCGAAAAACGCGAGGGCGACGGCGCCACGCCGGTTGGATTGCTGCGCCTCACCCGTGTGCTGTACCGCGCCGGCCGGGTTCGGCCGCCCAAATGCTCGGTGCCGGTGGAGCCCATCGCGCTCGACGATGGCTGGTGCGATGATCCGCACGACAAACAATATAACCGTCGGGTCAAAATCCCATTTTCCGGCCACCACGAAGCCCTTTGGCGGGAGGATTCGCTCTACGACATCATCGGCGTGCTGGATTGGAACACAAGTCCCACCGTGTCGCAGCGCGGCTCGGCGATTTTTCTGCACCTCGCCACCCCCGATTACGCGCCCACCGCCGGCTGCATCGCGCTGCAACTTGCCGACCTGACCGCCTGCCTGGAGGCCGGGCTGACCGCGATTCAGGTGATCGGCTGATCAGGGTTCCTTGAGCGCTCCGGTAATTTTTACGCCGGCGCCATCGACCTGATAATTTTTGTTGATGAAAATCAGCACCGAGGTCAGCGCCTCGGCCGCGGCGGAATTGGCCAAGGCGCCACCATGAATGCCGCGCATTCCCGCCTGGTTGGCAAGCGCAACCACTTTTGTGCGGGCCACCTTGTCATCGCCGAATACCAGCACGTCGCAATCCGGATTTTCGCCGCTCGCCAGTTTGTGCGCGGCAACGTTATGGAAGGCGGATACCACCGTTACCCCCTCGCCCAGTAATTCCTGCGCGCGCTGGGCGGCACTGCCCTCGGGCGGCAACTGCACGCGCATCACCTTGGGCGGGACCAGCGGTACGGTGGTATCCACGACGATCTTGCCGGCGACATAAGGCCGGATGGCGGCCAGCGTCGCCTCCTGGGCGGCGAAGGGAACGGTGACGATAATAATTTCGCCGGCTTGCGCCGCCTATTCATTGGCAAGCCCGGTGAGCCCGAATCCAAG
Organism: Alphaproteobacteria bacterium; assembly: GCA_026225015.1. Lineage (GTDB taxonomy): Bacteria > Pseudomonadota > Alphaproteobacteria > Acetobacterales > Acetobacteraceae > Acidocella. The sequence continues at coordinate 2,576 of JAMFRY010000051.1, read as the reverse complement.
CTCCGACGCGGCACGCTGGGCGCTCTCGGCGGAGCGGGAGCCTATGATCACCTGGCGGCCTGCTTGAGCCAGTTTTCGGGCAAGTGCGGCGCCTAGATTGCCGGTGCCGCCGATCACGGTGATGACGCCTTCTGTTGTCATGCTGTTCCCCTTGATTGGCGGAGCGGTTTGATGGGCTTCGCTTCGCTCAACCCATCCTACGGTTTTAGCGCCTGCAGCACCTGTTGCGCATGTTCTTTCCGGCAGATCAACAGGTCCGGCAGGTAGGTGTCGGCGTTATTGTAGCGTAATGGCGTCCCATCGGCGCGGGAAACGTGCAGGCCGGCGGCGAGCGCCACGGCGGCCGGAGCGCAGTTATCCCATTCATACTGGCCGCCGGAATGTAGATAAATATCCGCCTCCCCCCGCACCACTGCCATCGCCTTGGCGCCGGCCGAACCCATGGGGACAAGTTCGGCATCGAGCGCTTGCGCCACCGCAACGGCCTCGGCGGCGGGCCGGGTCCGGCTGACCAGCATGCGCAATTTTTTGGGTGAAGGCGGAACCAATTGCGGGTTGCCCGAACAAAGCGTCAACGCCAAGCCCGGCAGCGCCACCGCGCCGATGCTGGGTTGGCCGTCGATGCTGAGCGCGATATGCACCGCCCAATCCGTCCGCGCCTCGCCATATTCGCGGGTGCCGTCCAGGGGATCGACGATCCATACCCGGCTGGCGCGCAGGCGCTTCGGATTGTCTTTCTCTTCCTCGGACAGCACTGCGTCCGCCGGCCGGTTGGACTTCAGGGCTTCGATGATGAAGGCATTGGCACAACGGTCCCCCGCTTTGCCCAGGGACTTGCCCTCGAACAGACCAGAATGCTGTAATTCCAACAAGATGCGGCCCGTTGTTTCCGCAATATGCCGCGCCAGCGCGACATCGCTCAGGGTCACGGAATGAGCTTCGCAACGATGATGTCGGCGGCTTCTTCCGGGCTTACCTTGGTGGTGTCGATATGGATTTCCGGGCTGGCGGGCGGCTCATACGGGCTGTCGATGCCGGTGAAATTTTTCAGATGCCCGGCGCGGGCCTTTTTATACAGCCCCTTCACGTCGCGCGCTTCCGCGTCGGCGAGCGGCGTATCGATATGAATTTCAAAGAATTCACCTTCCGGCAGGAGCTTGCGCACCATCTCGCGCTCGGCCCGGAACGGGCTGATGAAGGAGGTGATGACAATCAGGCCGGCATCAGTCAGCAGCTTGGCAACCTCGCCCACCCGGCGGATATTCTCCACCCGGTCGGCCTCGGCGAAGCCCAGATCCTTGTTCAGCCCGTGGCGCACATTGTCGCCATCCAGCAGAAAGGTGTGCCGGTTCATCCGCACCAGCCGCTTCTCCACCAGATTGGCGATGGTGGATTTGCCGGCGCCGGAGAGCCCCGTGAACCACAGCACCGCCGGCTTCTGGTTCTTCAGGTTCGCATGTACCTCGCGGCCGACATCCAAGGCCTGCCAATGCACGTTCTGCGACCGGCGCAGCGCGAAATGCAGCATCCCGGCGGCGACGGTTGAGTTGGTGATCTTGTCGATCAGGATGAACCCGCCCAGGTCGCGATTGCCGGCATAAGGCTCGAAAACGATCGGCTTATCGGTGGAAATATTGGCGACGCCGATGGCGTTCAATTCCAGCGTCTTTACCGCGATATGCTCGAGCGTGTTCACATTGACCTGATATTTCGGCGCCTGAACCGTGGCGCTGACGCTCTGCGTGGCGAGCTTCAGCCAATACGGCCGTCCCGGCAGCAAGGCCTCATCGGACATCCATACCACCGTCGCCTCAAACTGATCGGCCACCTGCGGCGGCTGATCCGCGATCGAGAGCACATCGCCGCGCGAGCAGTCGATCTCATCGGCCAGAGTGAGCGTGACCGACTGCCCGGCGACAGCCTGGTCCAGATCGCCATCCAGCGTTACGATCCGCGCGACCGTTGATGTTTTGCCGGAGGGAAGTACGCGAACCGCGTCGCCGGGCGCGATGCTGCCGGAGGTGATTAGACCGGAGAAGCCGCGGAAATCGAGATTCGGGCGGTTCACCCATTGCACCGGCAGGCGGAACGGCTTGGCCTGGTCGGCGGTTACATCCAGCTCGACGCTTTCCAGATGCTTCATCAGCGCCGGGCCGGCATACCAGGGCGTGTTGGCGGATTTGGTGGTGATGTTGTCGCCGATGAAGCCGGAGATCGGCATGGGGGTGAAAGCCTCGATACCGATCGACTTCGCGAAGGCCCGGTAATCCGCGACGATCGCATCGTATTTGTCGTGGTCGTAGCCGATCAGGTCCATCTTGTTCACCGCCAGCACCAGGTTCCGGATGCCGATCAGATGGGCCAGATAGCTATGGCGGCGGGTCTGCGTCAGCACCCCTTTGCGCGCATCGATCAGAATCACGGCGAGATCTGCGGTGGAGGCGCCGGTGATCATGTTGCGCGTGTACTGCTCATGGCCGGGGGTGTCGGCAATGATGAACTTGCGCTTGGGCGTGGCGAAATAGCGATAGGCCACGTCGATCGTGATGCCCTGCTCGCGTTCGGCTTCCAGGCCG
>JAMFRY010000050.1 GCA_026225015.1 Alphaproteobacteria bacterium | reverse complement strand
TCACAGGCCAGAGCCGCAGCAGAGATCAACGCCGCGGTATTCACCGTATGCTTACGCATATCTGCGCATTCATCAGCGCGCTGGCGAGCGGCAGGACGGCGGCGGCCAAGGAGCTTTATTTTGACCGGGAATCCCCGTCCGTCCAGGGCTGCATAGTCAGTAAATTGTCAGTAATTTTTCCGTTCCGTAACGAATTCGGCCCATAACCCATTGTAGTTCTTGGCGTCCCGTAGGGGATTCGAACCCCTGTTACCGCCGTGAGAGGGCAGCGTCCTGGGCCTCTAGACGAACGGGACGAGGCATCCGGGGTGCTAGCTTGCCCGACCGCTCAGGTCAAGGTTTGCAACCACACCGGCTCACCTTAAGCAGGCGCCGCATCGGTGATGAAAAAGCCAGCGGAAATGCGGCCGTTCCAGCTTTCTGCCCGTAAATGGCCGGCCAAGTGCAATGGCGCGCCGCCGGTTCGCGAAAGCGCCTCGGCGAGTTTTCCCTCCTTCGCGCGAAACAGCAGCGCCTTGATCCGGCCGCCGCTTTCGCCCTCCACCATTGCGCGGATGGTGGCGCCATCCTTGCCGATGCGGTCGGCTTTCACCACACGCGCGCGCGGCAGCACGAAAAGCGGTTCCTCATTGCCCATCCCGAACGGCCCCAGCCGCGACACCATCTGCGCCAAAGCGGCATCGGCGCCGTTCACGGCCAAGATACCCTCCAACATCAAATCGGCCGCTTCCGGCAATGCATTGGCCTCGGCCAGCCGCTCATTCAGCATCGCGTGGAAAGCAGGCAGGCCATCCGCCTCCAGCGAAAACCCCGCCGCCATCGCATGGCCGCCGCCGGTCAACAGCAGCCCGGATTGCCGCGCCGCGATAACCACCGCCCCGAGATCCAGCCCCGCCACAGACCGTCCGGAGCCTTTCACCAACCCCTCGGCAATGCCGCCCACCAAAGTCGGCCGGTTGAACTTCTCCTTCAGCCGGCCCGCCACGATGCCGACCACGCCAGGATGCCAGCCGGGTTGCGCCACCAAAATCACCGGGTAGCCTGCGGCCACCTGCACGCTTGCCTGGGCGGTTGCATCCGCCAGAATGCCGGCTTCCACCACCTGGCGCTGCCGGTTCACCGAATCGAGCGTCTCCGCCAAATCGCGGGCTTCGTCAAAATCCTCCGCCAGCAATAGCCGCAAGCCCATATCCGGCTCGGCGATCCGGCCGGAGGCGTTGATGCGCGGGCCCAAAGCGAAACCGCAATGCATGGCGCTCGGCGCCTCGTTCACCTTGGCGACTTCCAACAAAGCGGCAATCCCCGGCCGCGCCCGCTTGCCCATCACGCGCAGCCCTTGCGTCACCAAGGCGCGGTTCAGGCCGGTGAGCGGCATCACGTCGCAAATCGTCGCCAACGCCACCAGGTCCAAATACTCCAGCATATTTGGCTGCGGCCGGGCCGCGAAGAAATTCTGCTCCCGTAACTTGCGCAGCAAGGCGATGCAGGCCAGGAACACGACTGAAGTTGCGCAAATGCCGGTAAGCCCGGAGGAACAATCCAGCCGGTTAGGGTTGACGGTTGCCGCAATCCTGGGCGGCATGCCGTCGGATTTATGGTGATCGAACACCAATATATCGGCCACGTTGTGCAAAGGCGCGAAGGCGTCATGCGCGGTGGTGCCGCAATCCACGCAAATGAGCACACTGGCGCCGCGCTCGGCCATGCCGCGCATTGCGTCCGGGTTGGGGCCGTAGCCTTCCAGGATACGGTCTGGCACATGGTGCAGCACCCTGCAGCCCAACTGCCGCAGCACACTCACCATCAGGGCCGCGCTGCATGCGCCGTCCACATCGTAATCGCCGAACACGCCGATACATTCGCCGTTTTGCACGGCAGAGGCCAACCTTGCCGCGGCTACGTCCATGTCCACGATGCAGGAGGGGTCCGGCAGCATCGCCCGCAGGGTAGGGTCCAGAAAATCCGGCGCCTGCGCCATGGTCACGCCGCGGCCGGCCAGCAGGCGCCCGATCAGCTCCGGTATGGCCAGTTTCTCCGCCAGGCCCAGACCCAGCCGTTCCTCCGATGGCCGCCAGATCCAGCGCCGGCCGGTGAGGCTCTTCTCGATCCCCAGAACCGTCAAAAAGCCGATGTCGGCCGCGCCGATGCCGGCCGCGCCTAGTCCGCCGACCATGTCTTGGTTTTGAAATTATGCCGCGCTTCGACATAGCGCACGGTGCCGGACTTGCTGCGCATCACGATCGAATGGGTCACCGCGCCGAACGCATTGCGCAACACGCCGCGCAGCATCGGTCCGCCGGTCACGCCGGTTGCGGCAAACATCACATCGCCTTTTGCCATTTCAGTCACCGTATAAATCCGGTTCGGATCCGTAATACCCATGGTCCGCGCGCGCTCAATCTGCGAGTCATCCTCGAACAGCAGCCTTCCTTGCATCTGGCCGCCGATACAGCGCAAGGCCGCGGCCGAAAGCACACCTTCCGGCGCGCCGCCGGAGCCCATGTAGATATCAATGCCGGTCTCCGGCTGCGAAACTGCATTCACACCCGCCACGTCGCCATCGCCGATCAGCGTAATGCGCGCGCCGGCCTCGCGGCATTTGGCGATCAGCTCGGCATGGCGCTCGCGATCCAGCATGCAAACCATGATCTCGGAGATGTCGATCTTCTTGGCCAGCGCAAGGTTTTTCAGATTTTCCTTAACCGAGGCATCCAGCGATACCACGCCCTCCGGCAAACCGCCGCCCACCGCCAGCTTGTCCATGTAGATATCCGGCGCGTGCAGAAAATTCCCCTTCTCGGCCAGCGCCACGGTGGCAATGGAATTCTGCCCGCCTTTGGCGGTAATGGAGGTACCTTCCAGCGGGTCCACCGCGATATCCATCGCCGGGCCGCCCATGCCGACTTTCTCGCCGATATAGAGCATTGGCGCCTCATCCATCTCGCCTTCGCCGATCACCACCGTGCCGTCGATCGCCACCTGGTCGAACGCCTTGCGCATCGCCTCCACGGCGGCGCCATCGGCTTCGTTCTTCTTGCCCCTGCCAATCCAGCGCGAAGCCGCGAGCGCCGCAGCTTCTGTTACCCTGACCAGTTCTAAAGCGAGGTTACGGTCGGAAATATCTTCGGGCTTGCGCAGGGTCATCGAGTGTAGCTCCTTTGTTCAGCTAGGTTCAATACGGATCAACGCAGGCCTCTCCAGCACTGCGTCAAGCTTGGCGATTCCCGCAATGGCTTTGCCCATCGCGGCCTCGGTTGTCTCATGGGTTACCAGCACGATCGGCACTGCCTCGCCGGGCTTGCGGCCGTGCTGCAACATGGATTCCAGTGAAACGCCGTGGTCGCGCAAAATCGCGGTCACATCGGCCAGCACGCCGGGCTGGTCCACCACCATCAGCCGCAGAAAATACGCGCCGCGATGCGCCGATATCGGCAAAGCGGGGCGCGCCGAGAGCTGCCGTGCCGCTGCACCCCAAACCGGAATCCGGGTCCCGCGCGCGATGTCGATCAGATCGGCGATCACGGCGGAGGCGGTGGGTCCGGCGCCCGCGCCGCGGCCTTGCAGGAATACCGAGCCGACAAAATCGCCCTGCGCCAGAACCGCATTATACACGCCATCCACCGAGGCCAGCAGCGCCGCCTTGGGCACCATCGCCGGATGCACGCGCATTTCCACGCCCGCTGCGGTTTCCTGCGCGATGCCCAGCAGCTTGATGCGATAACCAAGTTCCTCGGCGAAGCTGATATCCAACGCATTGATCGCGCGGATGCCCTCGACATGCACGGCCGCAAAATCCACCTGCCGTCCAAAGGCCAGGGCGGCCAGGATCGCCAGCTTATGCGCGGCATCGATCCCGTCGATATCGAAAGAGGGATCGGCCTCGGCATAGCCCAGCGCCTGCGCCTCGGCCAGAACCTCGCCGAATTCCTTACCCTCGGTTCGCATCACGGTGAGAATGTAATTGCAGGTGCCATTCAATATTCCTGCCACACGCGAAATCCGGTTGCCGGCCAGGCCTTCCCGCAACACCTTGATGACCGGAATGCCGCCCGCGACCGCGCCCTCGAAGGCCAAGGTGACGCCCGCATATTCTGCCGCATCCGCCAAGGCGCTGCCATGCACGGCCAGCAGCGCCTTATTCGCGGTCACCACATGTTTGCCAGCGGCGATGCTGCGCTCAATTAGCTGCCGCGCAATTCCCTCTGAGCCGCCGATCAGCTCCACCACCACATCCACATCCGGATCGGCGGCCAGCGCCAGTGCATCCTCATGCCAGTGCGGGCCGGCGAGGTCCACGCCCCGGTCGCGCGCCCGTTGACGCGCCGAAACCGCAGTTACGGTAATCGGCACACCGGCACGGGTGGCGATCAGCTCGGCATTCTCCGCCAATAGCCTCACCACCCCGGCGCCGACAGTTCCCAAGCCGGCGATGCCAATGCGCAAGGCGCTCATGCGGTACGTGTAACTACGTTCATACTTCGGCGGCCGAAGCGCGTTCATCCACCGGGCCGCCATTATCGGTTTGCAAGAAGCCTCGAATATTGCGGATCGCCTGGCGCAGGCGGTGGCTGTTTTCAACGAAGGCGATCCGCACATGGCCATCGCCATGCTCGCCAAAGCCGATGCCCGGCGCCACGGCAACCTTGGCCTTCGCCAGCAGGAGTTTGGAAAATTCGATGCTGCCCAGATGCGCGTAGCGGGCCGGGATGGGCGCCCAGGCGAACATCGAGCCTTCCGGCGCCGGGATGTCCCAGCCGGCAACCGACAGGCCTTTGATGATGAGGTCCCGCCGCTCCTTATACAGCGCCCGCATCTCGGCGACGCAATCCTGCGGGCCGTTCAAGGCGGCGGTCGCCGCGACCTGGATGGGGGTGAAGGCGCCGTAATCCAGATAGCTTTTCATCCGCCCGAGGGCTGAGATGAGGCGCGGATTGCCGGCTGCAAAACCCATGCGCCAGCCCGGCATCGAGTAGGTTTTCGACATCGAGGTGAACTCGACCGTGAAATCCTTGGCGCCGGGCACCTGTAGTACCGATGGCGGGGGATTGTCGCCGAAATAAATCTCCGCATAAGCAAGGTCGGAGATGATGAAGAAGTCGTTCTTCCGGGCCAGCGCCACCAGCTCATAATAAAAATCCAGATCTGCCATATAGGCGGTCGGGTTGGACGGAAAGTTCACGATCAGCGCGGTCGGCTTCGGGACGGAATGTCGAACCGCCCGATCGATCGCCCGCAGCATCCCCTCGCCGGGCTCGGCCGGGATCGAGCGCACCGAGGCGCCGGCGATGATGAAGCCGAACTGATGGATCGGGTAGGAGGGATTGGGCACCAGAATGGTATCGCCCGGGCTGGTGATGGCGCTGGAGAGATTGGCCAGCCCCTCCTTGGAGCCGAGTGTGGCGATCACCTCGGTCTCCGGGTCCAGTTTCACCTCGAAGCGCCGGGCGTAATAGCCGGCCAACGCGCGGCGCAGGCCGGGGATGCCTTTGCTGGTGGAATAACGATGGGTGCGAGGGTCCTGCACGGTTTCGATCAGCTTCGCCACGATATGGGGCGGCGTCGGGCTGTCCGGGTTTCCCATGCCGAGATCGATGATATCCTCGGCGGCGGCCCGGGCCTTGGCTTTGGCGTTGTTCACCTCGGCGAAGACATAGGGCGGCAGGCGACGGATACGATGAAACTCTTCGGTCATGGGTTACGCTCTACACCTTTGATCGTTGTCGGGCATGGCGGAGTTGATGGCCGACGCCGCCCGTAAAGGCTTAATATACCAGTTGCGCGAAGCCGCCAGACCCGGCGGCCGAAGCCGTAAGGGTAATTGCTGCTGCCGGCACGCCTATAGCCGTGAGTGCGTCGGCAATTCTACGCGCCCGGGCTACGCCAAGGCGCAGCGCTGCCGCATCCGCCACGGAAATTTGCTCGCCAAAGCCGCCCACCCGGATGCCGGCGCCGCCGCGGGCCCGGGCCAGGGCTTTCAACGCCATTCGCGCGTCGGGATTCAAAATCGCGGAGTTCGGCTGAAAGGCCAGCAGGATAGGCGGTCCATCCGGGAGTATTATCACTGCGGGCTGAACTGGCGGGGGCCGGACCGGCATGGCGGGAGATGGCAGGCCTTGCCAATCCACGCCCGGCACGTCCGGCTCCGGCGGGGCCGAAGCGGGCAGGCTCAGGCCGCCCAGTGTGAGGTTGGATGCGGGGTCCGGCGTGCTGGCCGGCAGCTCCGGCGCCGCCTTGGCCTGCGCCAGTTGCTGTTGCACCGCCAGCGTTTCGGCAGGGGTAAGCGCGGTGGGCGCAAGGGGGACGGATGCAAGTTTGGGGTAGGGCAGGTTCCAGCCTGGCGGGGGTTGTCGAGCCGCGGCGATATCGCCACCTTCCGCCTTGTGGTATAATGCTACAGGACCATCACAACCTGCCATGCATAACAAAGCGCCGAACGCCCAAGGAAACAAAATAACGCGCGAAATCAGGCCGAAGGGAGCCAATTCGGACCCGCGCGATGACAAATTCTCCACCCTTGCCATTTTCAATCTTGTCATTTTCAACAAAAGAGCCTCGGTCCCGTCATTCCTCGCTTTGTTTGCCTGAGAATTGCGGTCACGGAAAGGATCGTCATGACTACGCCGGAATCCAAGCTGAATGTTCCCCCCGCAAGCCTCGCCGGTAGCAGCGCGGATGACACTGTTTCTGGTGATATCAAGATTCCTGATCCCGCCCGTCTGGTGCGAACCATGTCCGATGTCGCCGGCCGCGCGCAACGGTTGGTGAATGACTGGCTGATGCGGCAGGCCAAGGAGGGCATTCCGCTCGACCCCTTGAATGTCGGCGGCGCTTTTCTGGAGATGACCGCCAAGCTGATGGCCAATCCGTCCCAGCTTGTGCAGGCGCAACTCGGCTATTGGCAGGATTATCTCACCCTCTGGCAGAACACCACGCGCCGCATCCTGGGGCTGGAGACCGCCCCGGTGATCGAAAGCGACCCGCGCGACAAACGCTTTGCCGACGCCGCCTGGAAGCAGAACGAGATTTTCGACTTCATCAAGCAATCCTACCTGCTCTCGGCCCGCTATATCAACGACATCGTCAGCAAGGTGGACGGCCTGGCGCCGAAAACCAGCCAGAAGATCGACTTTTATTCGCGCCAGTTCGTGAATGCGCTCAGCCCCTCCAATTTCCTGTTCACCAATCCGGAAGTGCTGCGCAAAACCGCGGAATCCGGCGGCGAGAACCTGGTGCGCGGGTTGAACAACCTGCTCTCCGATCTTGAGCAGGGCCGCGGCAAATTGCGCATCAAGATGACCGATATCGAGGCATTCAAGATCGGCGAGAATATCGCGGTCTCGGAAGGCAAGGTAGTCTATCAGAACGATCTCATCCAGCTCATCCAATACAGCCCCACCACCGAGACCGTGGTTGCCCGGCCGCTGGTCATCTTCCCACCCTGGATCAATAAATACTACATCCTCGATCTGCGCCCGAAGAACAGCCTGGTGCGCTACGCGGTGGCGCAGGGCCATACGGTTTTCATGGTAAGCTGGGTCAATCCCGATGAACGACTGGCGGAGAAGGATTTCGACGATTACATGGTGGACGGCGTTTTCGGCGCCCTGAACGCCATTGAAAAGGCCACCGGCCAGCGCGAGGTCAACGCCATCGGCTATTGCCTCGGTGGCACGTTGCTCGCGGCCAGCCTGGCCTATATGAAGCGAAAGGGCGATGAGCGCATCAAAACCGCGACTTTCCTGGTCACGTTGACCGAATTCACCGATGCCGGGGAACTCGGCGTATTCATCGACGAGGAGCAGCTCAGCAATCTGGAAGAGCGCATGCAGCGCCGCGGCTACCTGGAAGGTGGCGAGATGGCGGCCAGTTTCAACATGCTGCGCGCCAATGACCTGATCTGGAGTTTCGTCGTCAATAATTATCTGCTGGGCAACGAGCCGTTTCCATTCGACCTGCTCTATTGGAATTCCGATGCGACGCGGATGCCGCCCAGGATGCACTCATTCTATCTCCGTAACATGTATCAGAACAACCTGCTGGCCAAACCGGGCGGGTTGTCGATGAAGGGCGTTCCGATCAATCTCGGTGATATCGAAATTCCGGTTTATTTCCTGTCCTGCCGCGAAGACCATATCGCGCCCTGGAAGAGCACCTATCGCGGATCGCAGCTATTCGGCGGCAAGGTGCGCTTCGTGCTGGCCGCCTCCGGCCATATCGCCGGGGTCGTCAATTCGCCGGATGGCGGCAAGTACAATCATTTCATTAACGACTCGCTGCCCGATGATCCCGATGCCTGGTTCGAGGAGGCGACGGAGGTTGCCGGCTCCTGGTGGCCCGATTGGCAGCGCTGGGTTACCGGCTTCGATAAAACCCTGGTTCCGGCCCGCATCCCCGGCAAGGGCAAATTGAAAGTCATCGAGGCCGCACCCGGCTCCTACGTCACCGTCCGCGCCTAAATTCCATCACCCTCGTCATCCCCCGCGAAGGCGCGTATGCACGCCGCGGGGCATCCACGACTTCCTAATTTTGTCCACTCCCTCACCCTAGGGAATAACCGATGCGCGTCCTTCAAATAATGGCTGGCAAAACCAATGGCGGCGCAGAACTCTACTCCACCGATGTCATGCTGAGTCTGCATGAAGCCGGCATCGACCAATGCGTGGTAATGCGCGAAAGTGCCCCGCGTTTGCCGGAGTTGGAACAGGCCGGGCTGCGCATGGCGCCGGAAGTATTGAAAAGCGGTTTCCGGCCCTTGCAGCGCCTCGCCATAACCCGGCTGATCGCGCGCGAAAAACCCGACATCATCCATTGCTGGATGCGCCGCGCCGCCAGCCTGGTTCCCGCCTCCGCCGCCCGGCACGCCGCCCTGCTCGGCTGGTTCGGCGATTACGAGGAAATCAGACATTTCGCCCATTGCACCGATCTGGCCGGCTGCACCCCGGATCTGGTGCGTTATATGCGCGAGAACGGCATCTCGGAGGCGCATTCCGCCTATGTTCCAACCTTTCCCTCCGTGGATGGCGCGCCGGCTCTGGATCGCGCTATGCTGAACACGCCGCAAGACGCCAGCGTGCTGCTTACGCTCTCGCGCCTGCATCCTACCAAGGGACTGGACACGCTGATCAAAGCGCTGGCAGTCCTTCCCGAATGTTATCTCTGGATCGCCGGCGACGGCAAGCTGCGGGATTCACTTGAAAATCTTGCCCGGCAAACCGGCGTTGCGGACCGGGTGCGGTTCCTGGGTTGGCGGACCGATCGCGGCGCGCTGCTGCGGGCCGCCGATATCTGCCTGCTGCCTTCCAATTATGAACCCTTCGGCACGGTGATCCTCGATGCCTGGTCCACCCGAACCGCCTTCATCGCCTGCGACAGCGCCGGCCCCCGCCTGCATATCCGCGACGGGCAGAACGGCATGCTGGTTGCGGCCGGCGATAACGCCGCGCTGGCCGGCGCCATTACTTCCGTTATTTCCAACCCCGAATTACGCGAACGGATCGTAGAGAATGGCTATGCCGAATTTCAGGCTCGGTTCACACGGCAAGCCGTCACCCGGCAATGGATCGAATATTATCAGAGCCTGGTGGCTGCGCGCTGAACCCTTGGCCTTGGCCGTGACCTGACCCATATATCCTGCAACTCTATCTTATTGGACAACCCAAATGCCTGACCGCGTTCCTGTCACCGTCCTCACCGGCTATCTCGGCGCCGGCAAGACCACGCTGCTGAACCGCATTCTCACCGAGAAACACGGCAAGAAATACGCGGTCATCATCAATGAGTTCGGCGAGCTTGGCGTCGATAACGATCTGGTTGTCGATACCGACGAAGAAGTGTTCGAGATGAATAATGGCTGCATCTGCTGCACGGTGCGCGGCGATCTCATCC
>JAMFRY010000049.1 GCA_026225015.1 Alphaproteobacteria bacterium | reverse complement strand
TGCGCGGCCTGCAACGCGCCGGCCATCTCTCCGAGGCGGACGGTTTTGTGTTGCTGGAAACGGATTTTCTCTGGCGCACTATCCAGGGCATCACCCGGATCACCGGCCTGCCCGAGCGGGTTTTTGATCCGCCCGCGGCCATGGCGGCACCGCTGTTGCGCGCGACCGGGGCGGTTGATGTTGGGGAATTGCGTTCCCGCATGGCGCGCGCCGGCGATGCTGTGCATGATTGCTTCATGCGGTTGATATAGCCAAAACAGGAGACGCTATTCATGACGATCGAAGTTGACGCGCCGGCGCCGGATTTTTCCCTCCCTGCCTCCCAAGGCCGGACAGTTTCGCTAGCCAGCCTGAAGGGCAAGCCGTTCGTGCTGTATTTCTACCCCCGCGCCGACACGCCGGGCTGCACCAAGGAAGCCTGCGCCTTTCAGGAAGCTCTGCCGCAGCTTGGCAAAATCGGCGTCGAGGTCATTGGCGTCTCCAAGGACAAGATTGCCCCGATCGAAAAATTCGCGGCCAAATACAACCTCACCTTTCCGCTGGCCTCCGACCCGGACGCCAAAACCATCGAGGCCTACGGCGCGTGGCAGGAAAAATCCATGTACGGCAAAAAATATATGGGCATCGAGCGTTCGACCGTGCTGGTGGACAAGCACGGCAAGATCGCGAAAATCTGGCCAAAGGTGAAAATCGAAGGCCATGCCATGGAGGTTTTGAAGGCGGTGAAAGAACTCAAGTAGCCGGTGATTGCCGCCCCTCGGCGTTGATCGCAAAGCCTGGCGCGCGAGGTCGCCACCCCCAATATACAGGCATGGCAAGTTTCAGCATCCGGCACGCAACGACCTATTCATATCGCCGGCCAGTTCATTTGGGGGTGCACCGGTTACAGCTTCGCCCCCGGGAGAACCGCAATATCCGGATCATTGCGATGGATTTGGTGATCACGCCGCCGGGAACGGTGAGCTGGGCGAATGATGTGTATGGTAACGCCATAGCGAGTGCGACATTCGCCGCGCCAACCGATCGGCTGAGCATCGAAAGCCGCGTGACCCTGGAGCATCATGCGGTGGCTTTTCCGCAATTCGACATTGCGGGCTCCGCTTCCTCGTATCCATTCTCCTACGCGCTGGACGAGGTGTCGGATCTGGGGGCCTTGCTCATTCCGCAATTTGTCGATCCCAGCGGACGCCTGCCGCTTTGGGCGCGGGGATTTGTGCGCGGTGCGCCGACCAATACGCTGGCGCTGCTGAAAGATATCAACGACGCGATCCTTGCCTGGGTGGAGTATGAGGCGCGCGATGACGAGGGCACCCAATCGCCGCTGGTGACACTTGAGCGCCGGCGCGGGTCGTGCCGCGACATCGCCGTGCTCATGATCGAGGCGGTGCGCTGGCTGGGCTTCGGCGCCCGGATCGTGTCCGGCTATCTGATCAATCGCAATACCGGAATGGTGGGCTCCATCGGCACCGGCTCCACCCATGCCTGGGCGGAGATTTTTCTGCCCGGCGCAGGTTGGGTCAGCTTTGACCCGACCAACCGGACGGTGGGAGATTTCAGTGTGATTCCGATCGCGGTCGCGCGCGATATCAAGCAGGCGGTGCCGGTTTCTGGCAGCTATGCCGGCGAAGCCGATGATTTTCTTGGCATGACGGTTGAGGTTTCCGTCTATTGATCAGACTTGCGGCCATCGGGTGGAACAGTGGCAACCGGCGTTTTAATCGATGACACCCGCGTCCGGACGGTCATCGCTCCTGGCAAGTTCCGTAATCCATCGTCCGGCCTCATCCTGATATTCGATGTTTACGGTATCACCGGGTACGTGCTGCTCACGTGCAACGCGGTGCGCTGCGGCCAGCGCCGCGTCATGGCTGGTAAAGGTTTCCGAAAATACATCTTTGAGCTTATAAGCCCATCCGCCATCATGTTCCACAACACGGTAATATAGCTTTCTCATCGAACGTCTCCTTGATGCCCCAATGTGGGGATGGTGGCGACGAAAACAGCCGATCGGCGCGCAAGAATGTTTTCTCTATACGGCTGGCCGGCCGGAAACTACGCCGATCTTCTTGCCCGCGCCACCGTGGCAAATTGGCGGTCGTCCGCTAGCGTATGATGGTGGTTGGCTTGGCAAGCCGCGTTCGTGTTGCCGCCGCGGTGAAGGTTGGGGAGAAGCAAGGGCGGTTGACATAGCGCCCGGCGCCGCGTTGCGCGCGCAGATCGCCGTCATGCCAGACCAGTTTTCCTTGCGAAATGGTGCTGCGGGCCAGGCCTTGGACCCGCATGCCCTCAAAGACGTTGAAGTCGACATTCTGGTGGTGGGTTTTGGCAGAGATGGTGCGTTCCGCCTCAGCATCCCAGATCACCAGGTCGGCGTCGGCGCCGATGGCGATGGCGCCTTTGCGCGGGTAGATGTTGAAAATCTGCGCGGCATTGGTGGAGGTGATGGCGACGAATTCCTGCGGGGTGAGGCGGCCGGTGCGCACGCCGTGATGCCAGAGGATGCTCATGCGGTCCTCGATGCCGGCGGTGCCGTTGGGGATCAGGGTGAAATTATCCCTACCGGCGGCCTTTTGCGGGGCGCAGAAACAGCAATGATCGGTGGCGGTGGTTTGCAGACCGCCGGAGGCCAGCCCCGCCCAGAGGGAATCCTGGTGGTGCTTGGGGCGAAATGGCGGCGACATCACATGCGCGGCGGCGGATGCGAAATCGGGGTTATGGTAGACCCGCTCATCGATGACCAGATGCTGCGCGAGCACCTCACCATAGACGCGCTGGCCGGCGGCGCGGGCGCGGGCGATGGCGGCGGTGGCTTCCTGGGTTGAGACATGGACGATATAGACCGGCAGGCCGAGAATGGCGGCAATGGCGATGACGCGCTGGGCGGCCTCCCCCTCGACCACCGGCGGGCGGGAGAGCGGATGGCCTTCCGGGCCGGTAATGCCTTCGGCGAGAAGCTTCTGCTGGAGATGCGCCACCGCCTCGCCGTTTTCCGCATGGATGTTGCAGATGGCGCCGAGTTCCAGCGCGCGGGTGAAGCTGTTCAGCATGACGCCGTCATCGACCATCAGCGCGCCTTTATAGGCCATGAAATGTTTGAAACTGTTGACGCCGTGGTCGCGGGTGAGGATGCCCATTTCCTCGGAAATGCGCTCGGACCAGCCGGTGACGGCAACGTGGAAGCTGTAATCGGCGGCGGATTTTTCCGCCCAGCCGCGCCAGGTATGAAAAGCGTCCAGCATGGAATCGGCGGGGCTGGGGATCACGAAATCGATAATCATGGTGGTGCCGCCGGCCAGCCCGGCCGCGGTGCCGGTGTAGAAATCCTCGGTGGCGACGGTGCCCATGAAGGGGAGTTGCATGTGGGTATGCGGGTCGATGCCGCCTGGCATTACCAGCATGCCGCCGGCATCGACGATTTCGGTGTTGGCTTGCGGGTCGATGCCGGGGGCGATCTGGGCGATGAGGCCATCGATGCAGAGGAGGTCGGCGCGGGTGGTGGTGTCGGCGGTCACGATGGTGCCGCCACGAATGAGGGTTTTCATGTTGTATCCTGCGCAGAAGGGGGGATGACGAAGCTGTTGAGGACCATGGCGGTGATGGTCTCCGCCGCATTGTCGAAAACCTCAATGTCCAACACGGGTTTTCCGAGGACTGCGCCGATTTGCACGGCGAAATCGGCATAGGTTTGGGTCATCGCCCAGATGCAGAAGAGCAGATGGGCGGGATGAACTTGCCGCAATTTTCCGTGGGCGATCCAAAGCTCGATGACGCTGGAGAGGCTGGCGACGCGGTCGCGCAAGGCAATGTTCAGGTAGCTGCGGATATGCAGGGCGCCGCGCAGTAGTTCGCCGGCATAAATTCGTGAGGCCTCGGGCTTGGCGCAAGCGGAGGCCAGCTTGGCGCGGATATAGCCTTCGAGCGCTTCATGCGGGGCGCGGGACGCGGTGATCCAGTGGTCGGCTTCGGCCAGCCAGAGGTTGAGGATATTGTCGAGGACGGCGAGGTAGAGTTTTTCCTTGGTGCCGAAATAATAGTGGATGTTGGCTTTGGGGAGGTGGGCAAAAGCTGCGATGTCGGCTGTGGTTGCGCCGTCGAAACCCTTGGCCGCGAAGATCCGCTCCGCCGCATCGAGGATTTGCAGAACGCGCGCGCGCCGCAAGCGGCCCGAGGGGCGGGGCGCGCTGCTGGTCTCTGCTACGAATTCAAGCATTTCGTGGTTGGGCGGGGGGAACAACCAAGTTCATGCATAAATTTTCACCAAAACTGACCCGCTGGTCAAGTTTTTTGTTGACGAATAAAAATTTTGTGACGATATTTTAGGCGAAAATAAGGGATCAAGGATGGCCGATACCGCGATTGCGCCGCTTTTGACCGCCGCACAGGTCGCCGCGAATTTCGCCGATGCGCATCCGCCTCTAAGCGATGACCAGGCGGTGGTGGAGGCGAACCGGTGTTATTTCTGTTATGATGCCCCCTGCGTCGAAGCCTGTCCGACGGGAATTGATATTCCGGGCTTTATTCGCGGCATCGCGACCGGGAATCTTGCCGGCTCCGCCAGGGTGATACTGGATGCGAATATTTTTGGCGGCAGTTGCGCGCGGGTTTGTCCGACCGAGATTTTATGCGAAGGCGCTTGCGTGCGTTCAGCGCAGGAAGGCGCACCGATTGATATTGGCGGGCTGCAGCGGGTGGCGACGGATTGGCAGATGGCGCAAGGTGCGCAGCCATTTTTACGCAAGGCGGCTACGGGCCGGAGGGTTGCCGTGGTGGGGGCTGGGCCGGCGGGTCTGAGCTGCGCCCATGGGCTGGCGCGCGAGGGCCATGCGGTGGTGGTGTATGATGCCAGGCGCAAGCCGGGGGGGCTGAACGAATACGGGATCGCAGCCTATAAATTGACCGATGATTTCGCCCAAAGGGAGGTTGAATTCATACTTTCGATCGGCGGCATCAGGATCGAATACGAGCGCGCTTTGGGCCGGGATTTGCACCTCGCGGCGCTGCGCGCGACATTCGATGCGGTGTTTCTGGCGGTTGGACAGGCCGGGGTGAAAGCGCTGGGCATCGCCGGTGAAACGCTGGATGGGGTGCTGGATGCGGTGGAGTTTATCGCCTGGCTGCGGCAGTCAGGCGATAAATCGGCGCTGCCGGTGGGCCGCCGGGTGGTGGTGATCGGCGGCGGCAATACCGCGATCGATGCAGCGGTGCAGGCGAAGTTTTTGGGCGCCGAGCAGGTGACGATATTGTACCGGCGCGGGCCGGAGCACATGCCGGCGACCGTTGAAGAGCAGAAATGGGCAAAGCTTCATGGGGTAAATATCCAGTATTGGTCAGTGCCTTTGCGCATCGAGGCGGATGGTGGCCGGATTTGCGTGGTAACCGAAAGGCAGCTTTTCGCCGCAGATCTGGTGTTGAAGGCGGTAGGGCAGAAATTTGCTGGTGACGGGCCGGAGATCGAGAATGGCCGGATCAAGGTTGGCACGGACTATGGTACCTCGCTTCCAGATGTTTTTGCCGGCGGCGATTGTGTTGCCGGGTTGGATTTGACGGTGCAGGCGGTGCAGGATGGCAAGCTGGCGGCGCGCGCCATTGCCGCGTTTCTGGGCTAGGAAGGATGGCGGATCTCTCCTGCGTTTTCGCCGGTATCAAATCGCCCAATCCGTTCTGGCTGGCCTCCGCGCCGCCGACCGATAAGGCCTATAATGTCGAGCGGGCGTTCAGGGCGGGCTGGGGCGGCGTGGTTTGGAAAACCTTAGGCGAGGACCCGCCGATTGTGAATGTTTCAAGCCGCTATGGGGCGGTGAGCTATGGCGGGACACGCATTGCCGGGTTCAATAATATCGAGCTGATCACCGACCGGCCGCTGCATGTGAATTTGGCCGAGATTACCGAGGTAAAGCGCAAATGGGCGGATCGGGCGGTGGTGGTGAGCCTGATGGTGCCGTGCAATGAGGCAAGTTGGCAGAATATTCTGCGGCAGGTCGAGGCAACCGGCGCCGACGGGGTGGAGCTGAATTTTGGCTGCCCGCATGGCATGTCCGAGCGCGGTATGGGCTCGGCGGTAGGGCAGGTGCCGGAATATGTCGAGATGGTGACGCGCTGGTGCAAGCAACATTCCCGGATGCCGGTGATTGTAAAACTTACGCCGAATGTCACGGATATTGTGAAGGCGGCGCAAGCGGCAAAGCGCGGCGGGGCGGATGGGGTATCGTTGATCAATACGATCATGTCGATCGTCTCGGTGGATCTCGACGCCATGGCGCCAACCCCCCTGGTGGGTGGCAAGGGCACCCATGGCGGCTATTGCGGGCCGGCGGTAAAACCGATTGCGTTGCGGATGGTGGCGGAAATTGCCCGGGATGCAGAGATGCGCGGCACGCCGATTTCGGGGATCGGCGGAATTTCCACCTGGCGGGATGCGGCAGAGTTTATCGCGCTGGGGGCCGGCAATGTGCAGGTTTGTACTGCGGCCATGCATCATGGGTTCCGGATTGTCGATGATATGATCAGCGGGCTTTCAAACTGGATGGATGAAAAAAATTATCCGGGGTTGAAGAGTTTCCAAGGCAAGGCGGTGCCGAATTTTGTGCCTTGGGAGGATTTGAATCTCAATTACAAATCGGTGGCGGTGATCGATCAGGATAAATGCGTGAAATGCGGGCTGTGTTATGCGGCCTGCGAGGACACGTCGCATCAATCGATTGCGGCGTTGCGGGTTGATGGCGGGCGGCGTTATGAGGTGATCGAGGAAGAATGTGTCGGCTGTAATTTATGCCAGCATGTTTGCCCGGTGAATGATTGCATCAGCATGGTGACGGCGGAAACAGATAAACCCAATTTAACCTGGAAAGAACACAAGAATAATCCCGCCTCGCCGAATTTTGAG
The DNA here is from genome assembly GCA_026225015.1 of Alphaproteobacteria bacterium. Lineage (GTDB taxonomy): Bacteria > Pseudomonadota > Alphaproteobacteria > Acetobacterales > Acetobacteraceae > Acidocella. The sequence continues at coordinate 2,406 of JAMFRY010000049.1, read as the reverse complement.
CAATGAGGGATGTGGTTATTGCCGCCGAAAAACTCAATATTGTGTTCAACCCCGGCGATAGCCCGGTGGTGGCGCTCTCGGATGTCGATCTGACGGTGGAGCGGGGAGATTTTGTCTCGCTGATCGGGCCATCCGGCTGCGGCAAGACGACGCTGTTGCGGGCGATTGCTGATTTGTTGCCGCTATCCTCAGGAGATTTGCGAATTAATGGCTTGACCCCGGATGCGGCGCGGCGGAGCCGGGCCTATGGTTACGTGTTTCAGGCGCCGGCATTATTCCCTTGGCGCAATGTAACGCGCAATGTCACGCTGCCGCTGGAACTTATCGGCATGGAAAAGGTGGAGCGGGAGCGGCGTGCGGCGCAGAATTTGGCCTTGCTCGGCTTGCAGGATTTCGGCGCAAAATTTCCGTGGCAGCTCTCGGGCGGGATGCAGCAGCGGGTTTCGATCGCGCGGGCGCTGAGTTTCGAGCCAAGCCTGCTTTTGATGGACGAGCCGTTCGGCGCGCTCGATGAGATTACCAGGGATAATCTAAATCTGCATGTGCATGGATTGTGGCGGCAGACCGGGCTGACATCGGTTTTTGTAACCCATTCCATTCCCGAGGCGGTGTTTCTCTCGACCCGGATCGTGGTGATGTCGCCGCGGCCTGGCCGGGTGCTGCGGGTGATCGAAAGCGACCTGCCGGCGGAGCGGAATTTGGAGCTGCGCGATACGCCGGAATTTGTGGCGGTTGCGCATCGGGTACGCGAGGCGCTGCGGGAAGGCCATAGTTAAGACTAGGGTTTTGCCGGTCGCAACCATTTTCGTTTTGCTGATGGTTGCGTGGTATGTGGCGGCGTATTTTTTGAACGCACCGCAGGCGAGCAATCTAATGGATCCGGATGACCAGAATAATTTCTGGTCGGTGCTGGGGGCGGCGTGGTCGATGGACCGGCCGGTATTGCCGACCCCGGACCAGATTTTTGCATCGCTTATAGATAGTATTTTTGATTATCCGCTGGATTCACCAAGAAATTTTCTTCTGCAGACGGCCTATACCGCCGAGACCGCGCTGATGGGTCTGGGTTTGGGGCTGGTGCTGGGCATTGGTATCGCGGTCGGGATCGTACATTCGCGGTTGCTGGATCGCTCGCTGATGCCTTGGGTGATCGCCAGCCAGACGATACCCATTCTGGCGATCGCGCCCATGGTTGTGGTGGCGCTGGGCAATATCGGTTTGACCGGCTTGCTGCCCAAGGCGTTGATTGTCGGTTATTTGAGTTTTTTCCCGATCGCGGTCGGCATGGTCAAGGGGTTTCGTTCGCCAGAGACGACGCAGTTCGACCTGATGCGGACCTACAATGCCAGCCCGGCGCAGGTTTTCCAAAAATTGCGCTGGCCGGTTTCGATGGCGTTTTTATTCCCAAGCCTGAGGGTTGCGGCGGCATTATCGGTGACCGGGGCGATTGTGGCCGAGTTGCCGACCGGGGCGCAGGTTGGGCTGGGTGCGCGGCTGCTGGCGGGGAGCTATTACGGGCAGACAATGATGATGTGGGGGGCGCTGGTATTTGCCTCGATTTTGGCATTGTCGTTGATCGGGTTTGTTCGCCTGGGCGAGGCCGGGGTGACGCATTGGCGCGGAGGCAAGTTATGACGAGCGCGCGATGAAAGGTTGGGCTCTGGCTGTAGCGGCCGTTGCGCTGGGCTTGTCGGCCCGGTTCAGTCTTGGCGCGAGCGGACTGGTCGCCACCCTGCTGGCGGTTCCGGCATTGGCATGCAGCATCGGCGCGATGGCGGATTTCTCGAAAGGTGAACGCGTCGGCGCGCGCCTGGCATCGCCGGTACTTTTCGGCCTCACCTTGATCTGGCTTTGGGAAATGCTGGTCGTCGGGCTGCATGTGCCCTTTGTGCTGTTGCCGCCGCCTTCGGCCATCGCGCGCGCCTTCACCGACAACCTTGCGACACTGGCGGTTGATTTTGACCAGACCTATCTGCATGCCGTTCTGGCCGGCTACGCGGTGGGTTGCGGCGCCGGTTTCGTGCTCGCGCTCGGCATCGACAGGTCGCCATTTCTTCAACGCGGGCTTACCCCTTTCGCCAATATGGTCAGCGCCATGCCGGTGGTCGGCATCGCGCCCATCATGATCATGTGGTTCGGGTTCGACTGGCCTTCCAAGGCCGCGGTGGTGGCGTTGATGACGGTGTTTCCGATGCTGGTGAATACCCAGGCGGGATTGGCGGCCGCGGGCGCGATGGAGCGTGACCTGATGCGCTCCTACGGCGCGGGATATTGGCAGATTCTGCGCAAGCTTCGCCTCGCGGCCGCGATGCCGATGATTTTCAACGCGCTTAAACTGAACTCGACACTGGCGCTGATCGGCGCCGTGGTGGCCGAGTTCGTCGCCGGCACCGGCGGCCGTTCGTC
>JAMFRY010000048.1 GCA_026225015.1 Alphaproteobacteria bacterium | reverse complement strand
GCCTACCATGTCCGGGTTGGCGAAATTCAGGATGAACATGTCATATTTGCCGGATTCGATCGCTGCCACTGCCTTGTCGGTGAGTTCCGGCGCCGACATCTCTGGCTGCAGATCATAGGTGGCAACCTTGGGCGAGGGGACCATGATCCGCTCCTCGCCCTCGAACGGCACTTCGCGGCCGCCATTGAAGAAGAAGGTCACGTGCGGGTATTTCTCGGTCTCGGCCATGTGCATCTGGGTCTTGCCCGCGGCGGAGACGACTTCGCTCAGCAGATCATGCATCGGCTCCGGCTGAAACAGCGAATCGATAAACGGCGAGAGCGCGTCGCTATAGGGAGTCATCCCCACCGCCGCCACGAATTTCGGCAACACCTGGCGCGGGAATCCGTCAAATCCTGGGTCCAGCAGCGCCGCCAATATCTCCCGCACGCGATCGGCCCGGAAGTTGAAGCAGAGCAGCGCATCGCCATCCTTCACGCCGGTATAATCCTTCAGGCTGACCGGTTTGACGAACTCATCGGTTACTTTCCCGGCATAGGAGGCGGCAATCGCTTCCTGCGCGGATTCGAAATGCTGGCCTTCGGCCGAGACGATCAGGTTGTAGGATTGCGCCACCCGCTCCCAGCGCTTGTCACGGTCCATCCCGTAATAGCGCCCGATCAGTGTGCCGATTTTAGCACCCTCGGGCAGCCCGGCCTCGAATGCCGCGACGTATTCGGCAGCACTTTGCGGCGGCGTGTCGCGGCCGTCCAACAGCGCATGGACCACCACCGCAACCCCGGAAGCGGTGATGATTTTGGCCAGCGCCAGCGCCTGGTTCTGATGCGAATGCACCCCGCCCGGCGAAATCAGCCCCAGCAGATGGCAGGCGCCGCCCGAGCCCTTCGCTGCCGCGATCAGCTTGAGCAGCACAGGATTCTTCGCCAGTGAGCCGTCCTCGATGGCGACGTCAATCCGCGGCAATTCCTGCATCACCACCCGTCCGGCGCCGATATTCAAATGCCCGACCTCGGAATTGCCCATCTGCCCCGGCGGCAGCCCGACCACCCTGCCGCTGGTATGCAGCAGCGCGTGCGGGCTGGTTGCCATCAGCCGGTCGAAATTCGGGGTTTTTCCTAGCGCGACGGCGTTATCCGCGGTTTCTTCCCGATAACCCCAGCCATCCAGGATCATCAGCATTACAGGTTTTTTGCTCATCACTCTCGCTTGCCTTCAAATACCATCATTCGGCTTGCCGGTAGGCCGGCCTGCCCGGTGGTAAGGATGCCCGATATTGATCATTTGGGCACGATAAATCTGCTCCGCCAGCATCGGCCGCACCAGCAAATGTGGCCAGGTTAGCGCCCCCAGCGACAAAACCGCATTGGCGCGGGCGATCACGCTGCCATCCAGCCCCTCCGCGCCGCCGATGATGAAGCAGAGTCTGGCGCCGTCCGCGCCCCATTTTGCGAGCATTGCGGCCAGTTTCATGCTATCTGGCGCATCCCCGCCGCCATCCAGCGCCACGACAAACTCCTTGGGCGCGACGCCCGCCAGCAACGCCGCCGCTTCCCGGCGTTTTATTTCCATAGGACTGCCGGTTGCCTCGTTGAACTCCTGGAGCAGCAAGGCGGGTTTGATGCGCTTGGCATAGCGCTCAAACAATTCCGCCTCCGGCGATTGCCGTTGGCGGCCAACGGCGAGCAGGCGCATCTAACCCTCCAAGAAGTTCCGAATAAGTTTTAGCCGGCCGCCGCGGTGCCGTCTGTTCGCTCTTTCGGGCTCGGACCTGCCCCCTTCAAACGCACCACGCGTTGCAATGTATCGAACCAGAAGGGGGCGCCGAACAGGCTGGCGGCGGCGCTGATCAGCCAACCTAGGAAGGCCGGAAACAAATATGTCCACCAGGGCGGGGTTTGATTTTTGGCCGGGGGCAGCAGCGATATATCCTCGCCATGCCGACCAAAAACATGGCCGAGCCTGCCATTTGCCCAGCCGATCGGCAGGCTTTCGATCAGCAACATTGTGTTTTGATCCGGCGTTGTCGTGGCGAGCTTCAGGCTGTCGTTCAGCGACGGTTGCGCCCAGACCCGTTGCCCCACCATGAAGGGGTTCGCGTTGATGAACAGGCTGATCAGCAACGCCACGACAAAGGCGATGACCTGCGTCTTGCGCTTGTACACGCCGCTGAGGCGATCCATCGCGTTGTCGAACCAGCCGGCAAGCTCTTGTTGCAGTTTCGCATAATCATTCTGGGTCCGGTCGATCATGCCGATAAGCAATTGGTTGATCTGCGGATTTTCGGTCGGGCTGACCGCGTTGTTGATGGCTTGTTTTACGTCTTCCGGCGTCATCCCCGGTTTCAAGGAAAGCATATCCGTCATTGCCGCGGCGAACTGGCCGGAATTGATATAGGCCGGCTGGTTCTTGTTCAGCGCGTCCATCAAGGTTTCCCGCAAGCCTCCGTTACCGCCGGGCGCAACGCCCAGAATGGTTTGGACATCGTAAGGTATGGCGCCCATACCCTGCCTTGGCAGCGCGGCCAGCCCGGCGCCTTGCGGATGGATCAAGGCATGGGCGTAAAGCTGTGCGGCAAGGCCATTGAAATTCTTGTCATTCAGCAGCCGGATAATCCCGCCCTTCAAGGTTGAAGAGCGCAGATTGATGAATGAAGCAAACCCTTCAACGACTGCGCTGGTCAGCAAGCTCACGCCGAGAAACGTGAAGATGACGGCGATGGCGACATCCAGAATAACGCTATTGAACATTTGGTTTCCGGCTCCCTGCCGCAATCATTCCACAAAAATCATAAATCAGTAGCAGAAGCCGGTGCGTGGTCAAAACAAGAACCGCGCCGGCTGATTCCGGACCCGCTGCCAGCCCCGGCAAAAAACGCGCGCTCGTTCTTGCCCATGAGTCGTCATCCGGAACATTGACAGCAACGCATCTCATGGGCAAAATCGGTCGAAACACTGGGGGATTCTGGGGGGAATATAGCAATGGACAGGGATACCAGCCGTCGCGTCGCCGCGGAGTTTTTGGGAACATTCTGGCTGGTTTTCGGGGGCTGTGGCGCCGCCGTCCTGGCCGCGGCCTTTCCCCATCTTGGCATCGGTTTTCTTGGCGTCGCGCTGGCCTTCGGCTTTACCGTTCTCACCATGGCCTATGCGGTTGGCCATATTTCCGGCGGCCATTTCAATCCGGCCGTCACCATCGGCCTGTGGGCCGCCGGCCGCTGCGCCAACAAGCATGTTTTGCCTTATATTGTTTCGCAGGTCATCGCCGCCATCGCCGCATCTGCCCTGCTCTATGTCATTGCCAGCGGCCAGCCAGGATTCGTCCCCGGCGGCTTTGCCGCCAACGGTTATGGCGAACTCAGTCCCGGGCATTATAGCGTCGTCGCCTGCTTCCTCACGGAACTTGTCATGACCTTCTTTTTTCTTGTGATCATTACCGGCACCACCTCCAAAGGGGCGGCTGTCGGCTTTGCCGGCATTCCCATCGGCCTTGCGCTTACGCTTATCCATTTGGTGTCCATCCCGGTCACCAACACTTCCGTCAACCCGGCCCGCAGCACTGGCCCAGCGCTGTTCGCAGGCGGCCCCTATATTGCCCAGCTCTGGCTGTTCTGGCTGGCGCCCATCCTCGGCGCCCTGATCGCCGGCACACTGGCGCGCTGGGTGTTTGAGCACGAACCGCAAGCGTGACCTGCCCGTGGGATGCGGTTGAGCGTGGTGATGTGCAGGTCTTAGCGCGCTTACCCGCCCGCCTCTCCCAGCGGTTCATCCAGATCCGGACCCCACATCTTTTCCAGCGCGTACAGGTTGCGCGCCTCGGGCTTGAACAGGTGAACGATAATATCCCCGGCATCGATCAGCACCCAGTCGGTTCCGTTCGCACCTTCGGTGAGAATTTTTTTAAACCCCGCCTCGTGCAGCTTTTCGGTGAGATGCGTCGCCATGGCGGATATCTGCCGGTCGGCCAGGCCGGTCGCCAGCACCATCCGGTCGGCGAAGCTCGCCCTTCCGGCCAGGTCGATCGCTAGAATATCCTCGGCCTTATCGTCCTCTAGAGAAGCGCAGATAATCCCCTGCATCCGGTCCAGCTCCGCCGGCGCGGTTTTTTGCTCCGGTTCCGCTTTTCTGCGCCGCGGGCCGGCGATGCTGGCCTTTTTGCGCGGCGTCCCCGGCATGGCGGGCAGTTTTTCGGTTTTGGCGGGAGCGCTCGGCCGTTTGCGCGGCGTCGCCGGGCCGTGTGGCGTGCTTGAGCGGGATGGTGGGCGGGTTATGGCGATCCTCCTTCAACTTTTTGTACTTTACGCAAGGCGGTGGCGGAAGCCGGGTTTTCACGGCCGGGCAGCAAGATCCAGGCCGGCGCCGGCGCTCCCGCCAGTTTTACTCCAGAGCGCGCCGGAAGGCGATGCCGCCTCAGCCGCGCCACGGCCTGCCCCGCCAAAGCCCGGCGTGTCTCTTTCGGGCGCGGCAGAATCAGCATCGGCATGCGATGCGCAATGCTAAGCCAGCGCCCCCATTTGGGAAGTTGACTCAGATTATCCGCACCCATCAGCCAGACGAAGCGGGCGCGGGGAAATTTTTGTCGCAACCCCGCCACGGTCTTCGCGGTTTGGGCCGTATGCAGGCTGCGCT
>JAMFRY010000047.1 GCA_026225015.1 Alphaproteobacteria bacterium | reverse complement strand
CCGTTGTGGAAGCAAAATTCGCCTTCGATTGTGCCGTCTGGCTGGAGTTCGGCTGAGCCTTCGCCGTTTGCTTCATCCATTTCGTCGCTCCCATCCCAGGAAAACTCGATAGACGCCGCCTCGGTATCGCTCGCGGCCCAGATATGTCCGGTGCAGCATCCGAAGGCGAACTCGCCCGAGCCGTCACCCTCGAACAGGATATAGGCTGGTTCGGCCATGTCGGGATAACCGGCGTCGAAGTCAGGCATTTCGACGATGCGCCATTTGCCCTTCAGGCTCATTCGGATTGGAAGATCTCCTCCAGGAAGTCCACCAGCGACACCCAGGAGCGCCTGTCGGCACTCGCGCTATAACGAATGGCATCGGGCATGCCGGCGCTATCGGCTTGCTTGTTGGTGAAGCTGTGCACCACGCCGCCGTAGAGATGCAGTTGCCAGTCCACTTTGCCCGCCGTCATTTCCTCGGCGAAGGCCTGACGGGCGTCCGGGCCGATCATGGGATCATCCGCGCCGATGCAAACCAGCACCTTGCCCTTGATGTCCTTGGCATCCTCGGGCCGAACCGTGCCCAGGCCGCTATGGAACCCGGCAACGCCCTTCACGTCTGCCCCGCCGCGCGCCAGTTCCAGCGAGACGGTGCCGCCGAAGCAATAGCCGATGGATACGATTCTGCTCGCATCCACTTCCGGCCGGGCCAGGAGCGCCTTCAGCCCGGCCTCTGCATAGGCGCGGATATTCAGTGGATTTTGCATCAACGGGCCGATAAAGCCCATCACTTCTTCCATGCTGTTGACAGTTTTGCCTTCGCCGAACAGGTCGTTGGCCAGCGTCACATAGCCTAGTTCGGCCAGGCGCTGGGCCTTCTCCTTGGTGTGCTCGCTCAAGCCGAAGGCTTCGGGGAATACCAGAACCGCCGGCCGTTTACCGGCCTTGCTTTCATCGAAATACAACACGCTTTCCAGGTGCAGGCCATTGGCTTCATATTTCAAAACTTCACTGTGCATGCTCGTTCTCCCCTATTCGCCACTATTTCTACCCAAGCCGGTATTTCCTGCAAGAGGCTTGCGGCGCGCCCGGCCGCTTGTGACAAACCCGTCGTATGACTATGTGTCGGCCATGAAATTTGCTCTATCCTTGGCGCTGCTCCTCGCCCCCGGCCTGGCGCTCGCCGCCGGGCCGAAATCTCTGGGTATTTTCGGTGACTGGACGGCCGCGACCTATGGCGCCGGCTCATCCAAAGCCTGCTACGCCTTTACCCCGGCGAAATCCTCCAGCCTCGCTTTGCCCAATCGCGGCGCCGTGCTGCTTACCGTTACCCAGCGCAAGGAAGCGGGCGACGAGGTGACGCTGGCCGCCGGATACGCCTACCCGACATCACCCAAGGTAACGCTGACCGCCGGCGCCAGCGTGATTGACTTCTACACCGCCGGCCAGACAGCCTTCACCACCGGCGGCAAAGAAGCCGTCGCCGCGTTTCAGACCAGCGCGGCGGCATTGGCCAAATCCTCCGGTCCCAATGGGGTGACAGTTGTGGATAAGTTCAGTCTCAAGGGCTTTTCCGGCGCTTACAGCGCGATCAGGAAAGCATGTCACTGAATTCCCATGACGCCGCGCTGACCGCCGCCGAACGCGATCGCATCCTCGCCAAAGCCGCCGCCTTTGCGCCGCCGGGCAATCTGCTGCCCGATGGCAGGCGCGATCTGGTGGGCTTGTCGCGTGAAAGCCTGGCCGCTGAGGTGGCGGCGATCGGCGAGCAGAAGTTTCGCGCCAAGCAGCTCTGGCATTGGATCTATCACCAGGGCGTCACCGATTTCGCATTGATGAGCAGCATCGCCCGGCCATTGCAGCAGAAACTGGCGGAGCATTTTGTGGTCGGCCGGCCGGAAATCGCCGCCGATCAGCGCTCCAGCGATCAGACCCGCAAATTTCTGTTCAAATTCCGCGATAATGAAGCCGTGGAGACGGTGTATATTCCCGATCCGGTGGAGGATCGCGGCGCGGTGTGCATCTCCTCCCAGGTGGGCTGCACGCTTTCCTGCCGGTTTTGCCATACCGGCACGCAGCGTTTGGCCCGCAATCTGTCGGCTGCGGAGATCGTGGGCCAGTTCATGGCGGCGCGCGATGCCTATGGCGAATGGCCAAGCCCGAAGGGCGAAACCCCGCGGCTGCTCTCCACCATCGTGCTGATGGGCATGGGCGAGCCGCTGTATAATTACGAGAACGTCGCCACCGCGATGAAGATCGTCATGGATGGCGAGGGCATCGGGCTTTCGCGCCGTAGAATCACGCTCTCCACCTCCGGCGTGGTGCCGATGATGGATCGTGCCGGGGAAGAGCTTGGCGTTAATCTGGCGGTGTCGCTGCATGCGGTGCGCGATGATCTGCGCGACGAGCTGGTGCCGTTGAACCGCAAATACCCGATCGCCGAATTGATCGCTGCCTGCCGGCGCTATCCCGCCGCCTCCAATGCGCGGCGCATCACGTTTGAATATGTGATGCTGGATGGCATTAATGATACGCCAGCCGATGCGCGGGCGCTGGTGCAATTGCTGGCCGGCCTGCCCGCCAAGGTTAATTTGATCCCGTTCAATCCCTGGCCGGGCAGCGCTTATAAAACTTCTACTCCGGCCGCGATCCGGAAGTTCGCCGATATCGTGCTGGCCGCCGGTTACTCCTCACCGGTGCGGACGCCGCGCGGGCAGGATATTCTTGCGGCGTGCGGGCAGTTGAAGTCTGACGTGGAGCTGCGGCAGGCATCGTAACGGAGTGTTATGGCAGGTGGCTTTGTGATTGACACCCCGTCTTCACAACTGGGTCATAGAAAGAAAGTCGTGGATCCCCCGCCTTCGCGGGGGATGACGATGCCCGGCCTTCGCGGGGGATGACGTGTTGGTGTTAGAACCGTGCCGAGATGGCGATTGAGCCGTATTGGAAGGCCGGGGCTTGGCCGTGGAATTCCGGGATTCCAAAACTTCCGTCGCGGTGATCCGCATTCCGAAGGCCATGATCGCCGCACCGACCTCCAGATCGCCCTGCAACGGCACCAGCCCGACGCCGCGGCTGGAGCGAAAATCATTGCCCTGCACCAGCAGGTCATGCGCAACCAGCCGTCCCAGCGCGCCGCCGAAAACATACCAGACCAAAGGCTGGGTGGGCGTATAGGCATCTGTGCCGCTCATGGCCGGCTGGATCAGCGCCGGGCCGAAATCGGAATCCAGGCCCGAGCCGATGCGCAGAATGCCGCCGGCCTGCGCGTAGATTTCCGTGTTGCCGAGCTGCTCGGTGACCTGCGGCAGGAATTGCACATCCAGCGCGCCGCCGCCGAAGCTGGCAAGATCGTCGCGCCAGATCCGGCCGCCGAAAAAGTCCAGGGTGGGCTCGTCATGCAGCTGGTGGTGCCAGCCTTTGGCGCTGGTATCGCCGATGATGGTGTGGAAACCGTTCTGGATCGATTGCGCCAGCGAAGCAGGGCCTACAACGCCGATACTTACCTGCGCCAGGCTGCGGGTGGTATCGGTATCCTGGATCAGGGTGGTGTGCAGCGCGAGCTGGCCCGCATAGGGCCGGTCGCGCGGGTTCGGGTCATAGGCTTGCGTATCCACCGGTGTGAAAATGGTGCTCTGCAAGTTGTATGCCAGGCGCTTCGAACCCTCGCCGAACATCCATTGCCCCAAATTGGCGGCGAAACCCGGCAGGACTCCGGTTGGCAGCACGTAGCCCAGACTCTGGCCGGCGGTGTAGTAGCGGTCGGTCGCGGGCAGGGAAAACGCGTCGTTTTCGATTTGCAGGGTGATGATGCTGTCTGGGTCGGGCGCTGGCGTGGCGGCATCGGCTTGCCGGGCTGAGAGGATCAAAGGCAGCGCCATGGCGGCAAGGCCAAGCCGGCACAGCCCGGCTTTGTGCCTGTGTAAACTATTCCTGTTTTTCGGCACCGGCCCCACACTCCCAATTTATACTACGCATATCAGCACGTTGCGCTGAAATAAAAGGCCTTGGGCGAGCCGCGCAATAACGTTTGAACATAAATCGCGGGCGTGGCCGAAGTTTTTAGCCCAATCGCGGCGTGCTGGCGGCGAGTTCGATCAGGCGTTCCAGAACCTCTCCTTCCTGGGCGCCGGCAATGGCGTGCTCGCCATCAATCAGGAAGCAAGGCACGCCGTTAATGCCGAGCCGGTGCGCGTGAAGATTTTCCGCATGCACATGCTCGGCACCCTCGGCCGTGTTTAGAAAATTCCGGCAGGCGGTCTGGTCCAGCCCGTGCCTGGCGCCGATCAGGCTCAGGGTTTCGATATTGCCGATATCCGCGCCTTCGACGAAATGCGCCCGCAAGATTGCGTGAACCAGCTGGTCAGCCACGCCATAGCCAGCCGCGTAGCGGATCAGCCGATGCGCATCGACGCTGTTGGGCGTGCGCCGGATCGCGCCGAAATCGAAAACGATGCCCTCGGCGGCGCCGAGATTGGTGATCGAGGCATAGAGCCGCCGCGCCCGATCCTCGGCGCCGAATTTGCGGATCATGTAATCGGCGCGGGCCATGCCCATGCGCGGCATATCGGGGTTCAGCAGAAACGGCCGCCAGGTGAGTTCCACGGGCAAATCCTGCCGGCGGGCGAGCAGAAAGTTCAGCCGCTGAATGCCGAGATAGCACCACGGGCAGACGAAATCGAAGACGATTTCAATCGACAAACGAGCCGGCAGGGGTGCTAGAATGTTCATCCCCGAAACACTTACCCAATTTCCCCGTGGCCGCCAACCGGGCTTTTACCGGCCTGGTTTTGCACCGCGGCGCTGGGCGCTTTATGCTGACCAGGATAATTGGAGAGATTCGTTGAAATTCAATCGCCTGATGCTTGTTTCGGCCCTTTTATGCGGCATCTCGGCTGGCGCCCACGCCACCCGGAACCCGACACCGCCGCCCTCGGGGATTGTCGTGCATTTGTTTGGGCCGGGTTCGATTATGTCGAATGTGGTCCCGGATGTGGGCGGGGAGGCTGCCAAGCCCGCAACGGTGGAATCCGGGAGCGTGCAGCCCGGCGGCGCTCCGGTTACGGCCGCCGCGCCGCAAGCCGCCGGCGCGAACGAGCCCACCCTAGGCGCGGTGTTGCACCAAATGTTTGTTGTCGGCGACCCGGATCACCCCAACCAGCCATCCATGGGCCGCACTGCGGATCATTAGTAGGGTGGGTAGTCGCCCGACTTACGGTTTTAACTGTCGAGGTAAAGTCGTGGATGCCCCGCCTTCGCGGGGCATGACGATGGAGAGGCCGTGAGTTTGTATTACCTTGAGTAGAATTCCACCACCAGGTTCGGGTCCATCTGTACCGGGTAGGGCACGTCGGAGAGTTTCGGGGCGCGCAGATAGCGGCCTTTCATGGCGCGGTGGTCGACTTCCAGATATTCCGGCACGTCGCGCTCGCCGCTTTGCGCAGCGTCCAGCACCACGGCGATCTGCTTGGATTTTTCCCGAACCTCGATCTCGTCGTTATCCTTGACCAGGAAGGAAGGAATATTCACCTTCTGGCCGTTGACCAGGATATGCCCATGGCTGACGAATTGCCGGGCGGCGAAGGGGGTGACCGCGAATTTCAGGCGGTAGATCACCGCATCCAGGCGACGTTCCAGCAGCTCGATGAGGTTCTCGCTGGTATCGCCTTTACGGCGCACCGCTTCCTCGTAATATTTATAGAAGGTCTTTTCGCTGATATTGCCGTAATAGCCCTTCAGCTTCTG
>JAMFRY010000046.1 GCA_026225015.1 Alphaproteobacteria bacterium | reverse complement strand
CGGTTTGGAGGAAGGGATGAACAGCAGCGCCGAAAATTCCAGCGTGCCTTCGGCGCGCCAATGGATGGTGGCCCAGGGCTCGTCGAACATATGCCCAAGATGCCGGTAGAATTCGGCGTAATCCTGTTTGCTGATGTCGGATTTCGGTTTGCGCCAGAGGGCGGTGCCCTCGGTGATGGCGCTGTACCTGCCGTCGCGCTCCAGCTCGATGGGGATCGCGATATGATCCGCCCATTTCTTGATCACGGTCTCCAGGCGGAGCGGCTCCAGGAATTCTTCTCCATCCGGCTTGAGGTGCAGGATGATGGTGGTGCCCGCCGCCTCGCGCTCTGCCGGCTTTAGGGTAAACACCCCGCGCCCTGCGGATTTCCATTCCCAGGATTCTGTTTCGCCGATTTTGCGGGAGATCACCTCTACCTCATCGGCCACCATGAAGGCGGAGTAGAACCCCACGCCGAACTGGCCGATCAGGCTGGGCCGATCCTCCGGCCTGGTTTTTTCGGCCAGGCTGGCGGTAAAGGCCGAGGTGCCGGAGCGGGCGATGGTGCCCAGATGGTCGGCCAGCTCCTCCTTGCTCATGCCTGTACCGCAATCGGAGATGGTGATGGTGCTGGCGAGTTTGTCCTGGCTGATTTGGATGGCGGGCGACTCGGGGAGTGCCGCGCTCTCATCGGACAGCGCCAGAAAACGGCGCTTATCGATGGCGTCGGCCGCGTTGGCGACCAGCTCGCGCAGGAAAATCTCGCGGTCGGAATACAGCGAATGGACGACCAGGTCGAGCAGCCGGCCGACCTCGGTGCCGAAATTCCGCGTCTCTTCATCGCCGCTCAACGTGTTCGTTTCGCTCATCACTCGCACTCCCTGGCGTCTGATCGCTGTAAGTTGCATCGTGAAGCGATGCAACTTACAGCGTGAATCAGTCGCCCGTTTCTGGTTCGGGGCTGAATTAGGCGCATCCGCCGGGCGGTTCAAGAATCGCCCTTGCAAAGGGGCCGAAAGAGACCAACAATTAGCCCATGTCCGGATTCTCTGCGCGCGTGAAGGCCGTGCTCGGTCCCACCAATACCGGCAAGACCCATTTGGCGATCGAGCGTCTGCTCGGCCATTCCTCCGGCATCATCGGCTTCCCGCTGCGCCTGCTGGCGCGGGAGAATTACGACCGCATGGTCAGCCGCAAAGGCGTCCGGAACGTCGCGCTGATCACCGGCGAGGAGAAGATTGTTCCCCCGGACGCGCGTTACTTCTCCTGCACGGTGGAGGCTATGCCCCTGGATCGGCGGGTGGAATTCCTGGCAGTCGACGAGATCCAGCTCTGTGCCGACCCGGATCGCGGGCATATCTATACCGACCGTCTGCTGCACGCGCGCGGCATGGTGGAGACCATGTTTCTGGGCGCCGAGACGATCCGGCGGCTGCTGAAGCGGCTGGTGCCGGAGGCCGAGATCGAGACCCGGCCCCGGCTGTCCGAGCTTTCCTATGCCGGGGCGACAAAACTCTCCAAATTGCCGCCGCGTTCGGCCATCGTCGCCTTCTCGGGCGCGGAGGTCTACGCCATTGCCGAGGCGGTGCGCCGGAGGCGAGGCGGTTGCGCCGTGGTGATGGGCCGGCTGTCGCCACGCACCCGCAATGCGCAAGTGGCGCTGTATCAGGAGAAAGAGGTCGATTTTCTGGTGGCGACGGATGCCATCGGCATGGGGCTGAACATGGATGTGGACCATGTGGCCTTTGCCGGGCTGTCGAAATTCGACGGCCACCGGCCGCGGCTGCTGACCGCGCCGGAGGTGGCGCAGATCGCCGGAAGGGCTGGGCGCGGCATGCGGGATGGCACGTTCGGCGTTACCGCAACCTGTCCGCCGCTGGCCGATGAGCTGGTCAAATCGGTGGAGGCGCATGCCTTCGAGCCGCTCGGCCAGTTATTCTGGCGCAACCCCGAGTTGGATTTTGGCGGAATCGACTCGCTGCTGCAAAGCCTGACCGCGCCGCCGCCCATGCCCGGCCTGGCGCGCGGCAATGAGGCGGCGGATGTGCTCACGCTGGGCGCGCTCGGCCAGGATGCGGAAATTCGCGGTCTGGCGCAGGGCAAGGCGGCGACGCGGCTGCTCTGGGAGGCTTGCCAGATTCCGGATTACCGCAAGCTCGCCACCGAACATACCAAGCTCTGCGCCAAGGTTTTTACCCATCTGCGGCGTGAGCATGTGCTGCCCGCCGCCTGGATCGGCGCGGAGTTTTTGCATCTCGACAAGACCGAGGGCGATATCGACACGCTGATGCAGCGCCTGGCCGATGTGCGGTTCTGGGCCTATAACACCGCGCGGGCGGATAGGATGAGCGATGCAGCACCGTGGGCCAACCGCGCACGGGAAATCGAGGATAAAATCTCCGATACGCTGCATGAAAAACTCATGGCCCGATTCGTCGATCGCCGCGCCGCGCATCTGACGCGCCGGTTGGAGGCGCTGGAAACAATCCCCGGCGAGGAATTGCTCTCTGCGGTTACGAGTGGCGGCGTGGTGCTGGTGGAAGGCCATGAGGTCGGCCGCATTGAGGGTTTCACCTTCCATCCCGACCCGGCCAGCCAGGGGCACGAGAAAAAATTCCTGCTCCGCGCCGCACGCCGAGCATTGGGCATGGAAATGCCGCGGCGCATTTTGCGGGCCGAATTGTCTGGCGATGCGGCGTTCAGCCTGAACCCCCGGCAGTGCATCCTGTGGGAGGGCGCGGAAATCGCCCGGCTGCGCAAGGGTTTTGCTGCGCTGCGCCCGGCGGTTGAGATTTTGCCCAGCGAATTTCTGGACAATGCTGCCCGCGAGCGGCTGCGCATCAGGCTTGCTGCCTGGTTTGCCGCTGAGATCGCCAGCACGCTGGCGCCCTTGTTTCGCGCCATCGCCGAACCTGCAGCGGAGTCGCGCGGCCTCATGCATCGCTTAAGCGAGGCGATTGGCGTGCTGCCGGGCGAGACCGTCGAGCCCGGCCTGGCAAGACGATTGAGGAAATTGGGCGTGGATGCGGGGCAGTTCGCGGTGTTTCTTCCCGCTTTGCTGAAGCCCAAGGCGGCTGTGATGCGCGCCATGCTTTGGGCGGTCTGGCAGGGCAGCGAATTACCGCTGCTGCCGGCCCCCGGATTGGTGTCAGCGCTGCCCATCCCTGGCCTGGACGAGTCGGATGACGCGCTCCGGATGGGCTGGGTCAGGGCCGGGCCGGTGATGCTGCGGCTGGATATCGCCGAGAAACTGGCGCGGGAATTGAACGTCTTGATCCACAAACATCCCGTGCCGGTACCGGCGGGCCTGGCCTCGCGCATGTCGTTGAAGCTGGAGCACCTGCCGGTGATATTGAACCGTCTCGGGTTCCGGATCATCCCGGCCGCCACGCTGGCCCCTGACGCCTATGGCCCACCGGCGCCGCCGATGCTGGCCCGGCGCAAGGGGCTGAAATACGCCGCGAGGCCGACGCCGGAGACGCCAACGCCGCCGAGGCCGGACAATCCCTTTGCCGCCCTGGCGGCGTTAAGGGGGGCTGGGCTGCGCCGCGTGGCCTCCTGAAATGCGTGAAGAAGAGGACAAAGCCTGGCAGCGCCTGGACAAATTCCTGTTCTTTGCGCGGTTCTGCAAATCCCGCGCAATGGCCGGCGATTTGATCGCGCAGGGCATGGTACGCATCAACCGCCAGCCTACCGAAAAACCGCATGCCAAATTGCGGCCCGGCGATGTGCTCACTCTGCCGCTCTCGCGCGGCGTGGTGGTTGCCAAAGTTCTGGCCTTGGCGTCAAGGCGCGGCCCCGCGACCGAGGCGAGGCTGTTATATGAGGAAATCGCGTAAATGGGCGCGCGGCCTTGCGTGAAGCGGCATTGTCGCGCATATCGCCCAGCCAGAATTACGGTTTCAGGAGCGCTTGATGACCTATGTGGTCACCGAAAACTGCATCAAATGCAAATTTATGGATTGCGTCGAAGTCTGCCCGGTGGATTGCTTCTACGTTGGCGAAAACATGCTGGTGATCCATCCCGACGAGTGCATCGATTGCGGAGTCTGTGAACCGGAATGTCCGGCTGAGGCGATCCTGCCCGATAGTGACGACCGCGCCACTGCCTGGGCGGAACGCAACCGGGATTTCGCCAAATCCTGGCCGAACATCACCCGCAAGGGCACGCCGCCGGATGACGCGGATGAATGGAAGGACAAGCCAGGCAAAGAGGCGCTGCTGAGCCCAAATCCGGGATCACCTTGAGACCTGAGCGTTTTTCCGCCGGGCGTGACGAATCCCTATTTTTTTGATATGCTGATGCATTGCCTGGGGATCGTCCCAGGCTAGAGGCTAATAGCGCCGCCGCTTCCCCCGGCATGAGTGAAGAAGCGGCGCATTCGGGATGTGTGGCATGGTTGACAGAGAAAGCGATGAAGGGCGGACGGCGCGTCCGCGGCTGCATGATTCCGGCAGCGCGGGTATGGGGCGCCTCAGCCAGCGCGCCATTGCTTTAGGCGCCGCCGCAACGCCGGCGAAAGTCGCACCTGAAAAGGCCAAAGCTGCAAAATCGGCAAATACCGAGAAGACTCCGAACAAAAAAACGCCGGAAGCAAAAGCCAAAACCAAAGTTGGACCCGAAACCGAATCCAAACCTCCTCTCAAATCAGCAACGGTAAAAACATTGACAACTGCATTAAAGCCCAAATCCAGCGCCAAAGCGGAGTCCGCCCAACCTGCCAACCAGCCTGGCAAGCCGGCCGCCAAGCCCGCAACTTCCCCGGCGGCGATTAAAGCCGATACGAAAACACCGTCTGCCAAGGCAACACCCTCCGTCACGGTGCAAGCGCCGCAGGCGCCGGCTACACCAGCGGCCAAACCGGCAGCAAAGCAAGCTGCGCCTCACCCGCCGGCGCCAAAGGCAGCAAAGCAAGCGCCGTCGCCCCAGGCCCTCCCAGTGCCGCAAGCAACACAGCCGCAGCCTGCTGCGCACACCGCGCCCATCCATGCCGCACCTCAGCCGGCCGCACCTCACGCGCCTCAGCCGGGGGCGCCTCAGCCGGGGGCGCCCCAGCCGGCCGCAGCTCGACCCGCCACGCCGCAATCGCATTCCGGGGTGATGTCCGGGCCGATGCGACCCTTGGCGCCGCCACGCGCCATGGCCAAGGCGGAAATATTCGCCGATGGCGATTTCGTGGTCTATCCAACCCATGGCGTCGGCAAGGTGGAGCGCATCGCCGTCGAGGAAATCGCCGGGCATAAATTGGAGCTGATTCACATCACCTTCGATGAAAACCGCATGACGCTGCGGGTTCCCACCAACAAGGCCCGCACCGCCGGATTACGGAAACTGGCCTCGCACAAGCAGTTCGATGACGTGCTGGCGACCCTGAAAGGCCGGGCCCGCATCAAGCGCACCATGTGGTCGCGCCGCGCCCAGGAATATGAGGCGAAGATCAATTCCGGCGACCCTTCCGCCATCGCCGAGGTGGTGCGCGATCTGCACCGCAATTCCGGCCAGCCGGACCAGAGTTTTTCGGAACGCCAGATTTACGAATCCGCCCTGGACCGCTTGGCCGCCGAATACGCAGCGCTGGAAAAACTCGACAAGCCAACCGCCGCGGAACGCCTGATCGCGCATCTGAAGTCGGAATAGAAATTGTAGGGCGGGCAACGTCCGCCCTACAATCTCTAAATACTACCCGCCAAATTTCGTAAGCGTGGCGCGGAGCGGATTGGCTCCCGGATTGCTGCCTTCCATATTCACCACGATCTGCCTTGCATCGACCGCCGAGCCATAATAGGCTTGGTCGGTGCCGGAATCAGAGCCGAGAATGGAGCCGGCGAGGGAAACGCCGCCATACGCGCCCTGGGTCTTGGAAAGGGTCAGAATATCGGCTTTGAGCCCGGTCGACATCGAACCGTTCACGCCAGCGCCCAAGGTGGCAATGGTCAGCCCAGCGTCGACGCCGAACTTGAATTGGCTATTGAGCAAGGCGTTGAGCCCGTTGGTGGTCATGATCAGCATCAGCACCTCGGCGGTCTGAGCGCCTATTTGAAAACCGAAGCTGGCGCTGCCCAGGGTGTAGAAGGCGGGATTGGACCAGGAGCCGCCGGCGCCGCGCGCCACCATCACGCAGCCACCGCCCTCGCCGCCGACAATGAAGGCGCCACGGAAAATGTCGGGGCAAACCACAACCGCGCGGGCCTTTTGCAGAAATTGCTGCGCCTGCGTGCCGGGCGAGCCGTCCAAGATGTCTTCCAGAGACAAGGTCGCGCTATCAACCAGATGTTGAGGGGAAGCCGCCTCGGCGATCGGGGCGAGGGAGGGCGCTACCAGCAATGTAGCGGCCAGCAACAGGCGTTTCATGCTAAACTCCGTGTTAGGTTGAACGTCTTTTGGAAACGAATGCGTTGATCGCACCCTGGATCATGGGTGATTTGTGAATCGGAACAAGAAACTCAAGTTGATAATTGTTCATTGAGCGAAATCAGCCGCCAGGACTCCTCCTGCCGCTCCAGCCGGGTGAGCGAAATGTTTTCAATAGACAAGGACAAAGCCTGGTGCGGGTTCAAGCCAAGCGCATAGGCGCAGGCGGCGCGGATGGCGCCGCCATGGGAAATGACGATAACGTCACGTCCGGCGGCTTGAGATGACAAGCGCTCCATCCCCTCGCCGACGCGGTAGATTAGGTCTTGAAAGCTCTCGCCGCCCGGCGGGGTTTCCGCGGCGCTGATCGGCCAGAAGGGGTGCCTGTCCGCCATTACGCGGTTGTTGAACTCGGCCATGGCCCGGCCCTGCCAATGGCCGAAATCCTGTTCGATGAAGGCCTTGTCGACCAGCGGCTCCTGATACGGATAGCCGGCACGGATCAGCGCTTCAAAGGTCAGGCGGGTGCGCGAAAGCGGGGTAATCAATACCTGCGCCGGCCGCGGCAGCCTCGCCGCCAACGCGGCATAGCGGCCGCCATGCGATCCCATGGTCACCTCGCAAATCGGCACGTCGTTGCTGCCATAGAGGAACGCCAGCGCCTCCGGGGCGACCAAAGCGTGGCGGACAAGCCATAAACGCAAATTTCTGCTCCTGCATTCGAGTGCCCCATTTATCCGGCAGAATTGCGGCAGGGATTGGGCAGGGGCTATGTGGAGCCATGCAAACACCCATGCAGGCCTTGGCGCTATATATTCATTGGCCGTTCTGCCTGAGCAAATGCCCGTATTGCGATTTCAACTCACATGTGCGGGAGCGTATTCCCGAGGCGCGCTTTATTGCCGCCCTGCGCCGGGAGCTGGCATTCGAAGCGGCGCGCCTCGGGCCAAGGCGGGTTACCTCCGTTTTCTTCGGCGGCGGCACGCCGAGCCTGATGCAGCCTTCGAGCGTGGCCGCGCTGCTGGACGACGTTCGCCGGCTGTTCGTTTTGGCTCCGGAGGCAGAAATTACGCTGGAGGCCAACCCCACCAGCATCGAGGCCGGGCGGTTTCGTGGCTACCGGCAAGCGGGCGTCAACCGGGTCTCCATCGGCGTGCAGAGTTTTGATGACGCAGCGCTGAAGTTTTTGGGGCGGGAACATTCGGCCGGACAGGCAAAAGCGGCGATCGCGCTGGCCCGGGAAATCTTTCCGCGCCTGTCCTTCGACCTGATCTATGCCCGCCCCGAACAGACCCTGCCGCAATGGCGAGCGGAGCTGGATAGCGCGCTCGAATTGGCAGCGGATCATCTCTCGCTCTACCAACTCACCATCGAGCAGGGCACCAAATTTGCAACGCTTTATGGCCGTGGCGCGTTTAGCCTGCCGGACGAGGACATCGCCGCTGCCCTTTATGAAGAGACGGAAAATGCCGCCGCCCGGCATGGTTTGGCGCAGTATGAAATCTCCAACTAT
>JAMFRY010000045.1 GCA_026225015.1 Alphaproteobacteria bacterium | reverse complement strand
GGCGCTTCTACCGTGCGACGGACACCGATTCACTGAAGAAGATCTACGGAGAGATCAACCGCTTCGAGACCTCCGCCCAAACGGTCACGAAGTTTGAGCACTACGAAGAGTTGTACCCCTGGGCGCTCATTCCGGCACTCGCCATTTTCGCGTTGAGTGTCACTTTGCAGCAAACCCGCTATCGGAGACTGCCGTGACCTTCGGCCATCCTGGGTGGCTGCTCGTGGGACTGGCGGCCTGTCTGTTGCTCGTATGGCTGTGGCGCCGACACGATACGCGCCAGCAGGCCGCACTCGCCCGATTTGTATCCGCGCACTTGCGGCGCGATCTGACTCAGTCCATATCGGTCGCAAGGCGTCGACTCCAGCGCGGCCTCACCTTGACCGCCCTGGCGCTGCTTTTCGTGGCGCTCGCCGGCCCGCTCTATGGGTACCGCTGGGAACAGATCAGCCGCCGCGGCAACGAAATCGTGTTCGCGATCGATACCTCGCGCAGCATGTCGACCCCCGACATCAAGCCCAACCGGCTCACGCGCGCCAAATTGGCGATCGATGACTTCGCCCATCAATTGGATGGCGATGGTGTAGGCATCGTCGCCTTTGCCGGCAGCGCCTTCCTGGTATGCCCCATCACCCTCGACTACGGCGCCTTCCATGAATCCCTGAACGCCATCGACACCGGTACCATCCCACGCGGCGGCACCAATATCGAAAGCGCAATTCAGGAAGCACAAGCCGCGCTGCGCCGCCGCCCCGGCAGCGATAAAATATTGATACTGGTGACCGACGGCGAGGATCTCGAGGGTAGCGCATTGGTTGCGGCACAGACGGCGAAGCAAAGCGACGGCTTGCGGATATTTACGGTGGGCGTGGGCACCGCGGGCGGGGACCTCATTCCCGTACCGCCGGATCAAGGCGGCGGCTTCGTGAAAGACCGGTCCGGCGCGTTCGTAAAGTCACGGCTCGACGAAGCCGCGTTGAAAGCCATCGCCGCCGCCACCGGCGGATTCTACGTTCCCTTGGGAACGCAGGGCGAGGGACTCGACACGATTTTCAAGGACGTGCTCGGGCCCCTCGCGAAGCACGAGCTCGCTTCGCGTCAGCAAAAGATCTACACCCAGCGCTATCAATGGCCGCTCGCCGCGGCGTTGGGGTCGCTCCTGTTGAGTCTGCTCATGGGCACGCGGCGCCGTACCGCTCGCCGATCCGCCGCGCCGCGCCGCGCCACTGCCGGCGCCCTCCCCACCGCCGCGCGCAATCCCGCCGCCGCGCCCACCACGCCGCGCGCTGCCACCGCCGCGTCTGTCGCCTCGGCCGCCTCGCGCAATCCCCCCGCCGGCACGGGTGCGGCATCAAGCGGCACCGCTGCATTGATGCTCCTGTTGCTCGCGTTCTTGCCCATCCACGCGAATCGCGCCGCAACGTTGAACGACCAGCCCACCGAGGAATACAACAAGGGCACCACCGCGTATCGGGCCGGGCAATTTCCCGCCGCCGCGCAGGCATTCCAACAGTCCATCAGTCACGCGCCATCGAATGATCCCAAACGCTTGGCCGATCAAGAGGACGCCTACTACAACCTTGGCAACACGCTGTATCGCACCGGCCAGAAGAGCGAGCAATCCGCGCCCCAGGAAGCTCTGCAAAAGTGGACCGACGCCGTGAAGGCCTATGAGACCGCGCTGCAGCTGAAGCCGAATGATGCCGACAGCAAGTACAACCGCGATCTGGTGAAGCGCAAGATCGCGGCGCTCCAAGACCAACAGAACAAGAACCAAGACAAAAACCAAAATCAAAACTCCCCGCAGAGCAAGGGCGGCGGAGGTCAATCGCAGGGGCAGCCTCCCAGCGCGCAAAATCAACCGCCCCAGGGCCAGCCTCCCCAGGGTCAACCACCGGGTCAGTCGCAGCAAGGCCAGCCGCCACAGCCGGGCCAACCGCCGCCGCCACAGGCACAGCAGCCGCCGGGCCAGCCGCCACCGCAGCAACCGCCGCCGCAAGGCCAGCCGCCCCAGCACAATCCCGGTGACCCGAAGGCAGGAGAGCCTCCGCAAAGCGCCGGCCAACCGCCGCCCACCGATCCGGCTAACGGAGATCCGAAGCACGAGGGTCGGCCCCGCGCCGCCGCGGACAGCCAAGACGGCGGCGATGGGGCGAGCGCCGCTGACGATCAACGTCCTCCCGGGCAAATGAGCCGGGAGGAAGCACGCGAATTGCTCGATTCCGCGAAGGGCGACGAGCGTCGTCCTCCGGCGGTGCCGCTCGCCCGCAGCGACCCCGGCGAACCGCCGCCGGAAAAGCCCATCAAGAATTGGTAGCCATGAGGAACTTCATCCGCCGCAGCCGATTGCTGGCGATCATCGCCATGTGTCTCATGAGGGCTGCGCCCGCCTTGGCCACCGCTCCGCTGGTGAATGCAACCCTCGAGCCGGCCCAGATTTCCTTGGGCGAGTCGGCGCAGCTCACCATCACGAGCTCGGGCAACGCCATGGACCCCGTCACGCTCCCCGAGGTAGCCGGGTTGGAGTTCCGGGTCATCGGCCAATCGCGCCGTATCGAAATCATCAATGGCGCCACGCTCGCGACCCTATCCATCATCGTACGGGTGACGCCGCAAACCGCAGGCATATTCACCATTCCAGGCGTCACCCCGAACTCGCAGCCGCTGCTCCTGCGCGTGAACCCCGACAATGGCGGCAATCCGTCCCCGTCCGGCGGGCGCAACGGGTTGGGGTTCGGTCAGCCATCCGCCGGCGCCAATGGTCTGCGCATGACGCCGGATGGTTCCGCGTTCGTGCGCCTGGTCCTGCCCAAACGGGATATCTATGTCGGTGAAAGCATTCCGGTCGATATCGAACTCGGCATGCGGGCCGGCGTCGTATCCTCCTTGAACGGCCTACCCACCCTCACCGGCGGAGATTTCACCTTCAATAATCTCTCGCATCAACCCGAACGTGTGGAAAAACTCATCGACGGCAAACCGTATACCGTGATGACTTGGCATAGCATCATCGCCGCGGTGAAGCCGGGAACATTCTCCCTCTCGGTGGAATCCCCGCTCACCGTGAGGATACAAACCCGGCCGAAGCGAGATTCCATGATCGACGATTTGCTGGGCGACCCCTTCCTGCAGAATTTCTTCGGC
>JAMFRY010000044.1 GCA_026225015.1 Alphaproteobacteria bacterium | reverse complement strand
AGCCGCGATAGCCCATGGCGATCTTGGCCACGAGTCGGAGATGGGCGTTCACCAGCGTATGCGCGGCTTTGTTGTCGCCCTTATCGCGCCAGGCGCGGGCGAGACGCTCCTCCTCCTCATGCGAGAGCATCGGGAATTTGCGGATTTCCTGCATGTAGCGGGTTAGGCTGACATCGGGGGCAAGGCTAGAAACGGTGGAGGCCATAGGGGAAACTCCTTTATTGGGCTGCTTCCACGGCCGCCGAGTTATTTCAGCCGGCCATTTTTGCAGAAAATTCAGCTTGTCAAACTATACCGAGCGACGTTTGATCCACACCATCACGAACCGGAGAGACCCCTTAAAAGGCGGTAACACCCCGGCAAGACCCACTATGTGGAAGATCGAATGAGCTTGCTAGCTGGTGCAGCATACAAAGAAGCCAGCCCAAACGTCAACTAATCGGACTGCTTGGGTCCTGTTTCAAGCGCATGTGTGAGTTGCTGAAAATCCTTAGGCGGCGCGGTTTCGAAGTGCAGCTGGTTGCCGGTTGCGGGGTGCCGGAAGCCGAGCAGTTCGGCGTGCAGCGCCTGGCGGGGGAAGTCCAGCGCAAGGCTGCGCGCCGGTTCCTGCAGATGCTGGGCGGCGGCGGGTTTGCGCCTGAGATAAACAGGATCGCCGATCAGCGGATGGCCGATATGGGCCAGATGCACGCGGATTTGATGGGTGCGGCCACTAGCGAGTTTGCAGCTGAGCAAGGCGGCGCTGAGGCCGAAGCCGCGCAGTACCTGGTAGTGGGTGAGTGCGGCCTTGCCATTGCGGGTGACCACGGCCATGCGTTTGCGCTCGCGCGGGTCCCGGCCGATATCGCCTTCCACCTCGCCGGATTTCGGCTCCGGCAAGCCCCAGCATAATGCCTTATATTGCCGGTCGATATCGCGGGCGGCGAAGGCGGCGGAGAGAGCGACATGCACCGGCTCGGTTTTGGCCACGACCATGACGCCGGAGGTATCCTTATCCAACCGGTGCACGATGCCCGGCCGCCGTTCGCCGCCAATGCCAGTGAGACTCTCGCCGCAATGGGCGATCAGGGCGTTGACCAGCGTGCCATCCGGATTGCCGGGGGCAGGGTGAACCACCAGCCCGGCCGGTTTGTCGAGCACCAGCAGGAACTTGTCTTCATAAAGGATGGACAGGCCAATCGCTTCCCCAAGCGGAATGGCGGGGGCAGGGTCCGGTTGGCGCAAGGTGTAGGTGGCGCCGGCCTTGACCAGTTCGGCGGGATCGGTGGCGGCGATGTCGTCACGGCGCAGAAAACCATCGAGAATCAGCCCCTTGACGCGTGAGCGTGAAAGAGTGCCGATGCGCTCGCTTAAGAACTTGTCGAGCCGTTGCCCGGAATCGCCAGGCAATGCGTGCAGGCGGATGGGGGGGATGTGGGATGGCGGTTCAGCCACGGAGCGAAGGCGATCTGCGCGGGCTGAAGGCGCTGGTGGGACTATTGGGCGCGCTCGTCATCCTCGGCACGGCGCTGGTGATCGGCGTTGTCATTCATCGGATGTATGGCAAGCCGGCGGCGGCTGCGCCAGGGACCATTCAGGGTGGGACCATTCTGGGGGAGATCAATCAGGAGGCGCCTAATGCCCCGGCGCCGGTGTCCAGCCTGCCGGCGCGGAGTGAACGTGTTAGCGGCATCGCAACGGCGGGCGGGGAGTTGGCAATATGGGTGACCGGCCCGGCCGGCGACAAGGTTCTGCTGCTGGACCCGGCGACGGGCAAGATCGGGGTGGCGTTTTCCACACCGCCTTGAAGATTGGCCTGCGATTGCTGTCCTGTGATACGGCCTCACGTTTTAAGTGCCGCTTGCGGGTTGAATTAAATCCTGGCCTGCCCTATTGCGCTGGGGCCTCGTCCCGTTCGTCTAGAGGCCCAGGACACTGCCCTTTCACGGCGGCGACAGGGGTTCGAATCCCCTACGGGACGCCATTTCGGAACAGAACTGCGAACTCCGGGAGAGGCCGATT
>JAMFRY010000043.1 GCA_026225015.1 Alphaproteobacteria bacterium | reverse complement strand
CCCTGCGCATCAGCGCCGCCATGCTTTGTTGCACATTCATATCACCCTTGAGCAAGGCGGCGACAACCTCAGTGATCGGCATCTCCACACCGGGATTGCGGGCGCGGGCGGCGAGCGCCGGGGCGGTGGCGATACCTTCGGTGACGCCGCTGCGCGAAGCGAGAATTTGCGCCAGCGGAATGTTCCGGGCAAGCTGTACCCCGAGCGAAAAATTGCGGCTGGAAGCGCCGGTGCAGGTGAGCAGCAGATCGCCAATGCCGGAAAGGCCGGAGACGGTTTCGGCCTTGCCGCCAAGGGCGGTCGCAAGCCGGGCGATTTCGGCGATGCCGCGGGTGATCAGGGCGGCGCGCGCATTCTCGCCCAGCCCGGCCCCCATCACCGCGCCGGCCGCAATGGCGATGACGTTCTTGGCCGCCCCGCCCAGCGATGCGCCCATGATGTCCGGGCTGCCGTAAAGCCGCAGCGTGGCGCTGTGCAATTGCGTAATCGTCTCGGTGCGCAAGGCGGCATCCTCGGCGGCCAGCACGGCGGCGGCGGGCAGTCCGGCGGCGATCTCATGCGCGAAATTCGGCCCGGTGAGGATGGCCGCAGGCATTTCCGGGTGCAGCGCGCTCGCCAGCTCCTGCGGCAGAAGCAAGGTGCCGGCTTCGATGCCCTTGCAGCACAGCACCAGCTTTGTGTTCTGCTTTGGCAAAGCTGTCAGCGTGGCGCGGGCATATTGGATGGGCACGGCCAGCAGCAGGATTCCGGCTTGCGGAAAATGACCCGTTACCGCCAGCGTTTCCGGCAATCTGGCGCCCGGCAGACGCGGGTTTTCACGGCTATCGCCTAAAGCTTTCGTGGTCGCCGGATTGCGCGCCCATAGCGCCACACGGCGGCCCTCGCTGGCGAGCAATATGGAAAGGGCCGTACCCCAGGCGCCGGCGCCAAGCACGCCGATATCGAAACGTTCATTCATCGATCACTCTTTCAATCCCGGCGCGGCAACCTGCCTCTCCTAAAACATCCCGCAGCGCCTGCAAAATCGGCGCCGCCTCGGCCTCGAAACCATAAGGCGGATTGACGATTGCCAGGCCGCATCCGTTCAGTCGCCCCGGATTAGTGGGCGGGCGGAGCAGAAACTCGGCGGTGATGACATCGCGGATCGGGCCGAGTTTGAGCGTCTCGAAAAAATTGCGTACTGGCGCCAAGTGTTTGGTGGGATACCACACCGCAAAAACACCGCTGCGAAATTTGTCCCAGGCCGCTTCGAGATTTTTCGCGACGATCGCGAACTCGTCCGGCTGCTCGTAGGGCGGGTCGATCAGGATCAACGCGCGCCGCTCCGGCGGTGGCAGAAAAGCGCTCAGCGCTGCATAGCCATCGCGCTCATGCACCGCGACATTTTTGCTCCGCGCGAACAGCACTCTCAGCGCTTGCGCATCTTCGGCGTGCAACTCGCAGGCGATCAAGCGGTCATTGGGCCGCAGCAGCGCATGGGCGATTACCGGCGAGCCGGGGTAGCGCCCCAATTGCGCGATGAGGCCAAGATAGTCGCTCAAACCGGAAGGGATGGCCTCCTGCAGCCTGGCGATGCCTTGCCGCCACTCGCCGGTTCTCTCGGCCGGGACTGACTCAAGATCATAGCGCCCGCGCCCGGCATGGCTGTCGATGACGAGAAACGGCCTGTCCTTGCGCTGCATGCCGCGGAGGAGAACCAGCAGCAAGGCATGCTTGAAGCAATCGGCGAAATTGCCGGCATGATAAGCGTGGCGGTAATTCATGCCGCGGTCGGCCCGATCTCCTCAAGCGGCCAGCGCGGGCGGCAAGGGGTGGAAAGCGGATCGGAAATCCCCAGCCGCAGCCGCTCGATGCCGGCCCAGGCAACCATCACGGCATTATCGGTACAAAACCGCTGCGGCGGGGCAATGAGCATTTTCCCGTACTCCGAAGTCACCGCCGCCAAACGCTGACGCAGCAGCAAATTGGCAGCCACCCCACCCGCGATGATCACGGCATTCGCCTGCGGCAGGAGCAGAATCGCATGGGCGAGCCGGTCCGCCAGAATATCGGCCACCGCCGCCTGAAAGCTCGCCGCAATATCGGCCGCCAGTTGCCGCGGCAAGGCATCACTGTTGCCTGCGACCAGCTGGGCGACGGCGGTTTTCAGCCCGGAGAAGGAGAAGTCGCAACCCTGCCAGCGCAACAGCGGCCTGGGCAGGTCGAAGCGTTTGGGGTCGCCTTCGCGGGCAATGGCCTCCAATGCCGGGCCGCCGGGGTAAGGCAGGCCGAGCAGTTTCGCGGTTTTGTCGAACGCCTCGCCCACTGCATCATCCAGCGTGCTGCCGAGCCGGCGATACTTGCCCACGCCCAGTACCGCGACGCATTGGCAATGCCCGCCCGAAAGCAGCAGGAGAAGATAGGGGAATTCCGGCTGCTCGCCCGCCAACCCCGGCAGCCGCGCGGTTAGCGCATGCGCCTCCAGATGGTTGATGGCGAGATAGGGCTTGCCGGAAGCCAAAGCCGCGCCCTTGGCAAAGCCGCTGCCGATGATCAACCCGCCGATCAGGCCCGGACCGGCGGTGGCGGCGATCGCGCCCAGATCGGCGAACCCGACGCCGGTTTGCGCCATCGCATCCGCGACCATCGGCCCGAGCGCTGCCAGATGGGCGCGGGCGGCGATTTCCGGCACCACCCCGCCCCAGGGGGCATGGTCGGCAATCTGGCTCAGCACACGCTCTGCCAGGATGCTGCCATCGGGCGCCAGAATTGCGGCGGCGGTTTCATCGCAGGAGCTTTCAATGCCGAGCACCGGCCCCTCGATCGGAATCGCTTTGATTGCCATGAGTTGGTTCTACAATATCCGGATGAGTCAGGCGATGCCAGGCAGGTAGGTTCGCGCCGCCTTCAATCCGCCTGCTTCAACTGCGCTGGCGTTCCACCTGTGCCACGCCGGCGGCGCCGCGCAGCCCGGCGACGACCTGGTTGAGGTGGCGCAGGTCGCGGATTTCCACGTCCACCAGCGCTTCAAAAAAATCCTGCTGCCGCTGCACGACTTTCAAATTCGATATGGCACCTTCCTGCTTGGCGACGGCGTTGGCGATGTTCGCCAGAGAAGACGGGGTGTTGCTGGCGATCACGCTGATGCGGCCGGTAAAACTGCCGGAGCCGGGCTTGTCCTTCGGGCGGGCGAGATTGCCGTAATCCCAATCGACATCGATGAAGCGTTCCGGCGTGTTGGCGAAAGTTTCCAGCTGGGCGCAATCCTGCACATGCACCGTGACCCCTTTACCGGTGGCGACGATGCCGACGATCTTGTCCCCCGGCACAGGATGGCAGCAGCCGGCATAGTGGATGTCCATACCCGATACCAGGCCGGTGAGCGGCATGCCGGTATCATGTTTCTTCTCGCCGCTGCGCGGCGAACGGGCGGTGAGCGCATTGCCCATATAGCCGGGCAGCATGCGCGGGGCGCGGGCCGCGCGCAGGCCAGGATAGGCGGCGTTCACCACCTCCTTCGGGCCGATAATGCCAGTGGCGACCGCAACATAGAGGTCATCCAGCGAGGTCTGCTTTAGCGCCTTGGCAACCGGCTCCAGAATTTTCTCCGACCCGTCCACCCCTTCCTGGCGGAAGGCCTTCGCCAGCTCGGACTTGCCCTGGTCGCGATGCTGATCGCGCATTTGCTGGGT
>JAMFRY010000042.1 GCA_026225015.1 Alphaproteobacteria bacterium | reverse complement strand
TTCCCCATTTTGGGCGCTGACATCCTGGGGATAACTTCTGAAATCACCAATGATAACAACATGTTGCACGAGAAACGTTCCACGTGAAGCATTCCACCGAAACTAAAGGGTCAGTGCACGAATTTGAACCCTGTTACACTCGGCAACCGCCCTACGACCAAACCGTCAGCGCGCCGACCAACAGTAATCCAACGATGCAGAGAATGACGTTGATCAGCAGGAACCGGGTAAACCATTCCCAGCCTGCTTTTGAAGTCTTGTCGATATCAACTTCTCCGACTTGATCGCCGGCCGCTACGGTGCTGTGGTCGCTCATTGGTTTGAAATTCCGTCTGTTTTGACGCCATATTTACGCAAGCCGCGCGCTCAAGGCAACGGGTTTCGCAGCACTTCGCCAGCGCCCGCCCAAACCGCCACGCCGCTGATGTAACCCGCCAGGGCGGCGGGATAGATCACGTGCTCCTGTGCCAGCACCCTTGCGGCGAGAATTTCCGCGGTATCGCCGGGGAGCACCGGCACCGCCGCCTGCGCCAGAATCGGCCCGTCATCCATTTCTTCCGTCACCAGATGCACCGTGCAGCCATGCAGCTTGCTGCCCGCCTCCAGCGCTCGACTATGCGTATCCAGGCCAGGAAATGCCGGCAGCAGGCTGGGATGGATGTTCAGCATCTTGTTCTCCCAGCGCCGCACCAGATAGGGGGTCAACAACCGCATATAGCCGGCCAGACAGATGATCTCGATGCCGCGCTCCACCAGGATTTCGTCGATCGCCCGCTCATGCGCCTCGCGATAGCGGCCATAGGGTTTGGTGCCCACCGCCACCGCAAGCACACCATATCCGCGTGCGATTTCCAGCGCCGGCGCATCTTCCTTGTTTGAAATCACAAGCGCTATTTCCGCCGGAAATTTTTCGTCCCGAGCTGCCCTAATCAGCGCCTCCATGTTGGAGCCGCGGCCCGAGCAGAAAATCGCCGTCTTCAGCTTCACCCGAATAACCGAGCTTCATCGGCAATCGAGACACCGGGCTTGGCGCTCACTTTGCCGAGCAAAAACGGCGCTTCGCCCTCCCGGATCAGCACTTCCATAGCCGCATCGGCATCGCTGACAATCAGCGTCATCCCGATGCCGCAATTGAAAACGCGCAGCATCTCGGCGGTGGCGACATTGCCCGTGCGCGCCAGCCAGGGGAATACGGCCGGCATCGGCCAGGGCGCCTGCAATTGCGCGCCCAAACCTTCCGGCAGCGCCCGCGGCAGGTTGCCGGGCAGGCCGCCGCCGGTGATATGCGCCGCCCCCTTCAAAAGCCCGGCCGCGTGCAGGGCCAGCATTGCCTTGACATAAATCCGGGTCGGCAGAATCAACGCCTGCGCCAGGCTTCTCCCCGCATCGAAAGGTGCCGCCATCTGCCAGCCCAAGCCCGCATCATCCTTGATCTTGCGAACCAGCGAAAATCCGTTGGAATGCACGCCAGACGATGGCAGGGCCAGAATTGCATCGCCCACTGCCACGCCGGAGGGCAACAACGCGCCCCGCTCCGCGGCACCCACCGCGAATCCGGCAAGGTCGTAATCGCCTTTTGCGTACATGCCCGGCATCTCGGCCGTCTCGCCGCCCACCAGC
>JAMFRY010000004.1 GCA_026225015.1 Alphaproteobacteria bacterium | reverse complement strand
GACGCCTATCTGCACCAGATCGAAGAAGCCGAACGGCGCGACCATCGCCGGATCGGCAAGGAGATGGACCTGTTCCATATCCAGGAAGAGGCGGTGGGCAGTGTGTTCTGGCACCCGAAGGGCTGGAAGCTGTACCGGACGGTGGAAGCCTATATGCGCCGCCGGCTGGAAGCCAATGGCTATGAAGAAGTGCGGACACCGCAGCTGGTGGACCGCAGATTATGGGAGCAATCCGGCCATTGGGAGAAATTCCGTAAAAGCATGTTCATCGCCGAAGTGGTGGATGAGGAGAGCACGCTCGCCTTGAAGCCGATGAACTGCCCCTGCCACGTGCAGATTTTCAAACAGGGCTTACGTTCCTACCGGCAATTGCCGCTGCGTATGGCGGAATTCGGCGCCTGCCACCGCTTTGAGCCCTCCGGCGCGCTGCACGGCATCATGCGGGTGCGGGCCTTTACCCAGGATGACGCCCATATTTTCTGCACCGAGGCGCAGATTGCGCCCGAGACCGTGAAATTCACCGAACTGCTCGCCTCGGTGTATGAGGATTTCGGCTTCGAGAGCTTTGCCGTCAAATTCTCAGACCGTCCGGAGGTTCGGGCTGGCTCCGACGAGGTTTGGGACCGCGCCGAACAGGCCTTGAAAACCGCCTGCGAGAGTGCCGGCGTGAGCTATACGCTCAACCCCGGCGAGGGCGCGTTCTACGGGCCGAAACTGGAATTCGTGCTGCGCGATGCGATCGGGCGGGACTGGCAATGCGGCACCTTGCAGGTGGATTTCGTGCTGCCGGAGCGGCTGGATGCGGAATATGTCACCTCCGAGTCGTCGCGTGCCCGGCCGGTAATGCTGCATCGCGCCATATTTGGTAGTTTCGAGCGCTTTCTCGGCATTCTCATCGAGCATTATGCCGGGCGCTTCCCGCTCTGGCTGGCGCCCTTGCAGGTGGTGGTGGCGACCATCGTCTCCGATGCGGATGACTATGCCGGCGAAGTTGCCGATATTTTGCGCAAATCCGGCCTGGTTGTGGAGACCGACCTTTCCAACCAGAAGATCAACGCCAAAATCCGCGAGCACAGCCTCAACCACGTGCCGAATATCATCGTGGTTGGCCGCAAGGAGGCGGAGGAGCGCAGCGTCGCCCTGCGGCGGTTGGGCGGCGCCGCCCAGGAGATACTGCCATTGGAGGCGGCTGCCGCGCAGTTGAAAGCCGAGGCGACGCCCCCAGATTTACGCTGAGGGCGTGCGCGCAATAAGGAAAAGCAGAACGCCTCTCGCGACCCTAGATTGTTCTAGTGCGATGCATCGCCTAAAATGCGGCATTGCATGAAGCCGAGATTATCGACTAAGCCGATTTTTTGTAACTTTTATAGGAGACTTCCATAGCCAGACCGCCAGCGCCACCTGCACCCCCCTCCCGCGAAGGGCCCCGGGTTAACGACGAAATCAGGATTCCCCAAGTACGTTTGATCGACCAGGACGGTGAAATGCAGGGCGTGATGAGCACCCGCGACGCGATTGCCAAGGCGTTCGCTGTGGGCCTCGACCTGGTGGAGATCAGTCCGAACGCCGAGCCGCCGGTCGCCAAGATTCTCGACTACGGCAAGTTCAAATATGAGCAGCAGAAAAAGCGCAACGAAGCGCGCAAGAAGCAAAAGGTTGTGGAGATCAAGGAAGTCAAGGTTCGGCCGAATATCGACGAGAACGACTACCAGGTAAAACTCCGCGCCATGAAAAGTTTTATCGGTGAGGGCGACAAGGTGAAGGTGACCTTGCGGTTCCGCGGCCGTGAAATGGCGCATCAGGAGCTTGGCGTGAAAGTGCTGGAACGGATCCGTTCCGACATGGATGTGGACACCAAAGTCGAGCAGATGCCGAAAATGGAAAACCGCCAGATGGTGATGGTGCTCACACCGCGTTGACGTTGCGGCCGTAGGGCAGGCATCGCCCGGCGCCAAAAAAAGGGCGGGCGATGCCCGCCCTACGGCTCCATTGTTTTGGCGCGTATTGCGTGCATGAATGGGGCATGACCGACACCTTATCCCTGCTAAGCAAAAAACGTTTCCTGCCGCTTTTCGCAACCCAGATGCTGGGCGCGATCAACGACAATCTGTTCAAGAATGCGCTGGTGGTGCTGGCGCTCTACCGGCTCTCTTCCGGCGGGCCGGTATTGGTGGCGCTCGCAGGCGGGGTTTTCATTCTGCCTTACGCGCTGTTCTCGTCGGTGGCGGGAGCGCTTGCGGACAGCAACGAGAAGTCGCGCTTGATCCTGTTCACGAAATTCTGGGAGCTTGCGATCATGCTTTTGGCAGCAGCGGGGTTTCTAACCGGCAACATCGCGGCGCTGATGCTGGTGCTGTTTGGCTTAGGGATTCAGGCGACTTTTTTTAGCCCGCTGAAATATGGCATTCTTCCCGACCATCTCTTTGAAGACGAGCTGATCGCCGGCAATGGATTGATCGAAGCCGGAACGTTCATCGGCATTCTCATGGGCACGATCGCCGGCGGCGCGCTGATCGTGTTGCGCGCCGGGCCATGGATCGTTTCGCTGGCGGGCGTGCTGATCTCGGTGGCGGGAATCACCACCGCCTGCTTCGTGCCGAAGGCGCCGGCAGAAGCGCCGCATACGAAAATCGGCTGGAATATCCTGCAGGAAACCGGCATACTGATCTCTGATGCGAAAGCAAACCGGCCGGTCTGGCTGGCCTTGCTGGGGATCAGCTGGTTCTGGGCGGTGGGCGCCACCTTGCTGGCGGAATTTCCCACGATCGCCCGAGTCAATCTGCACGCAGGCGGGCATGTGGTGACGCTGATGCTGACGGTATTTTCGATCGGGGTTGGTCTGGGCTCGGTATTTTGCGCGCGTCTGCTGCATGGCGAGGTTTCGGCGCGGCTGCTGCCTTGGGCGTCGATCGGCATCTCGATCTTCACGGCGGATTTTGCGTTTGCAGCATTGTCCGCCGGCGCGCTGCACAATGTTGCAGGGATGCTGGCCGATTGGCAAGGGCGGCGGATGCTGTTGGATTTGTTGCTGCTATCTGCTTGCGGCGGCTGTTATTCCGTGCCGCTCTATGCCATCTGCCAGGAACGGTCCGCGCCGTCGCACCGCTCCCGCATGATTGCTGCGAATAATGTGTTGAACGCATTGGCGATGACGCTGGCGGCAATCCTCAGCGCCGGGCTGTACGCAATCTGGCCGGCGGCGCCAGGCATTCTACTGATCGCCGCCTTTGTTAATCTCGTGTTTACCGTCTGGATTCTAACCATTCTACCCGCGTTTCGCAACGCAGGCAGTGCAGTGCAGCATTAGCGGAAAAGTTTCAGACCCACGCTTATGAGAACCGCCCAGCAACCCGTTGACAGCACCGTGGCGAGCAGGATCGCCGGACCCATATTGAGTTTGCCATCATGCAAGTAACCGCGCGCCGGCGGCTGAATGCTTTCGGCCCGGGTGGCATGGAGTCTTTGTTCCAGCTCGGCTGGGAGGCGATAGGTTAAAATAGACATCGGAGTCCTTAAGCAAATATGAATGACAACCAAATTCTTTGGTCATTCGGCGCACAGCTGCCCGACCCAATCGAATTTAGGGTACATTCGTAAAGATTTTGATAACAGAATAACAAGCGCGCTTCGGAAGGAACGGGTGTTTCCTGAAGTTTTTATAAGCCTACACCTACGCCTATCGGAAACGCGCGTGCTGCGCCAGTATGCCGACTTCAAAAAACTGCTGAGTAAACCTGCACGATGCCGGATTTCGGCGGACTATCGAACCCTAATTTGTATCAATTCAAGGGCTTGGGCAAGCGCGGTTTCGGCATCCATGTGCGTTGTGTCGAACTGGGTTGCATCCGCTGCGGGTATCAAGGGCGCGGCGGCGCGGTTACGGTCGGCTTCGTCCCTCGATTTCAAATCCGCTTTGACTGCCGCGAGCGGGATGTTTTCGCCGCGGCGCAGCAATTCTGCATGGCGGCGCTCGGCGCGGGCATCCAGGCTGGCGGTGACAAAGAGTTTGATGTCGGCATGCGGGAACACGATGGTGCCGATATCGCGACCATCCAGCACGGCGCCGCTTTTATCGCCATAATGCCGCTGATAGGCCAGCAAGGCGGCGCGCACGCCGGGGATGGAGGCGACCTGGCTGGCGGCCCGGTCGGCGTCCGGGCCACGCAGATCGGGGCGGGACAGGTCCGACTCGGTGAGCGCCCTGGCGGCTTCGGTCGCGGCAATCGGATCGGCGGGATCGGCTGCTGCATCCAGCACCCGTCTGCCGACGGCGCGGTAAAGCAGCCCGGTATCCAGATAGGGCAGAGATAGTGCTTCGGCGATGCGCCGTGCCAGGGTGCCTTTGCCGGCAGCGGCGGGGCCATCGATCGCGATGATCATCAGCCGATCATCGCGGGGCGCCGGTTCGGCGCGGTAATGCGTGCGCCCAGACTTTGCATCAGCGCGACGAAGCCGGGGAAGCTGGTATCGATGAAGCGGGAATCGTCGATCGTCATGGGGTTCGCAGTTACCTGGCCAAAGATCAGCGCGCTCATTGCCAGCCGGTGGTCCATATGCGTCTCCACCACGCCGCCACCTGGCTGCTGCGCGGCGCCGTGGATGATGAGATCATCGCCCTCGATCTCCACCCTTACGCCGCCGGCGCGCAGCATGGCGGCGGTGGCGGCCAGGCGGTCGCTCTCCTTCACCCGCAGCTCCGCCAGCCCGCGCAGCCTTGAGGTGCCGTTTGCCAGGGCGCAGGCGATGGCGAGGATCGGGTATTCGTCGATCATGCTGGGCGCGCGCTCCGGCGGCACGTCGATCGCCGCGAGGGCGGTGTACTCCACAACGATGTCGCCGATCGGCTCACCGCTCTGGACGGATGGATTGCGGATAGTGAGCTTGGCGCCCATTTCGCGCAGGGAATCGAGCAGGCCGGTGCGCAGCGGATTCAGCCCTACCGAATTCAAAACAAGGCTGGAGCCCGGAACCAACAGGCCGGCGACGATCGGAAAGGCGGCAGAGGAGGGATCGCCGGGCACCAATACGTCGGCACCGCGCAATTCCGGCTGGCCGCGCAGCGCGATATGGCGGGTTTTGCCATGCGCCGATACCGTGACCTCGGCGCCGAAATGCCGGAGCATATTTTCCGAATGGTCGCGAGTCGCCTCCGGCTCCTCCACTTCGGTGACACCTCTTGCATTCAACCCCGCCAACAGAATTGCCGATTTCACTTGGGCGGAGGCGACCGGAAGGCGGTAGCTCAAGGGCAGGGCGTCACGCGCACCCTGAATGGCGAGCGGCAGGCGGCCGCCGACTCGGGCGGTGAAAACCGCGCCACAGGCGCTGAGCGGCTCGATCACGCGCCGCATCGGGCGTCCGCGCAAGCTGGCATCGCCGGTCATGACGGAGAAAATATCGTGGCTGGCCAGGACGCCGCAAAGCAGCCGGGCGGCGGTGCCGGAATTGCCCATGTCCAGCACGTCATCCGGGGCAACAAGGCCGCCGATGCCACGCCCTGTCACCCGCCATTCATCGCCATCACGTTCCACGCTGGCGCCCAGCGCCTGCATCGCGGCGGCGGTGCGCAGCACGTCCTCGCCCTCAAGCAGGCCGGCGATCCGAGTCTCCCCAAGGCTCAGCGCGCCGAACATCAGCGCCCGGTGGCTGATGGATTTGTCGCCGGGAACGCGGATTTCGCCGCCAAGCGGGCGGCTCGGGCGGGCGGCAGCCAGGGGCCGAGCTTGGGGCCGGTTTTGTGCTGATTCCATGACAGCGCGCTCTAGCATTCCATGATGGCGCGCGATAGCACGGCCGAACCGGTTTGACATAGTTGCCGGGTCATGGCATCGCGCCGCGCCTACTGATCTTGCAAAAAAGTTGAGGGTGTAATGGCGAAGCCGGAACTCGGTGAGAAGCATAGCTGCGTATCCTGCGGTGCGCGGTTTTTCGACCTGTTGAAAGAGCCGGCAATTTGCCCAAAATGCGGCACCGAACAGCCGGCCGAGCAACCGCGGCTGAAGCGCGCCGCCCCGCTGCCCGATGAGGTCAAGAAGATCATCAAGCCGATTCCCGCCGATCCCGATGACGTCGAAGTGGCGGATGATGACGAGGACGAGGATATCCTTGAGGATGCGGATGACCTGGAGGACGACGCGGACGTGATCGACGCCGATATCGACGTGCAACCCGAACCCGACGACACCGAACGGTAGCCTTATTTCGGGGCTGGCGGTTTCCAGGCCAAGGCTTGTTTCATCTGGATCACCTTGCGGGGCGCGGCCCAATTACCGATGATGGTCACGTGCAGGTTGGGCGGCGCCTGGACATGGGGCAGCAGGGTTGTGTTCAGGGTAAGGCCGGTATCGGGCAGGTCGATGCTGCCGCTGGCCGTGGCGCTGCCCGAAGCGCTTTGCAGTCCGGCTGTGGCGATGCTGTAGATTCCGCTGCTGAAAGTTCCGGTGACAGTTAAATCGTCAAAGGGCGTGCCTCCGCTGAGGCAGGCATTGCGCAGCCGCGTGAAGCGGCGGTTTTTTGCGGCCAGCGCGCTGACGATCGCGGCCAGGTCGAACCCGCCAAGCGTGCCGGCATGGGCTTCCAGGCTGGCATCGCCGGCCAGCGTCGCAAGCCAGACTGCCGGCGCGTAGCCGCTGGCGGTGAGATCGGCCGTGGCGTCCAGCCTGCCGCTCGGCAGTGTGATCGCAAAGCTGATGGGCGGTGAGAGCAGCGAAGCATCGGCTCCCGAAAGGCTGAGTTTCGCTGCAATCGCGGGGGGAGCGGCTTTGGAGCCCGGCGCAACGCTCGCTCCGGTGGCGGAGAAATCGCCTCTCAAAACGCCATTGGCGAGACTGGCCTGCGTGAGTGAGATGTCCAGCCGGTTCTGCCCAAAGCCGAGATTGGCGATGGCAGAACCCAAAATCGGGCTGCCATCCCACAGCACGCGGTTCGCGGAGATGGCGACCTTGCCCTGCAGATTGGCGAGATCGGCCCAGGGCAAGGTGAAATCGGCCGCAATCGGCGGCAGCGCCAGCGTATCGGCGTCGATCTGGCCGTTGAGCTGGTGATCCGCGCCGTAGGTGAGCGCGCCATTGGCGGTCAGGTCGCCCATCGACAGCACGAAATCGGAAAATCCCATCTCGGCCGGAGACAGCTTCATATTGGCCCGCAGCGCGATGGAGCCGGCGCCAGGCCAGGCCAGGCCAGCGTCCACACCAAATGCTTTGAAGACCGCGATGGCGTCGGGGTGGCGGAGCGAAAATGCGCCTTGCGCCGTCTGGTGCATAAAATCGATGTTGGGCGCGGCCGTGATGCTGACCGGCCCAAGCTTCAGGCTGGCGCTCGTGGCCAGCGCATTGGCCGGGCCGGTCGCAACGAATGAGAGCGCAAGCGGCGCATTTGTGAGGGCAGGCGGCGGCTGGAACTGGGCCGGCAGCAGGGCCGCCTCCTTCTGCGCAGATGGCAGAGCGAGAATGGCGCGCGCCGAACCCGTAAGGCTCGCTTGTGGGCTAGACGCCAGGGTGAAACTTGCGGCAGCGATGCCATCCCACAGGCTGGCGGTGAGGCGCCTCACCACCAGCCGGTTGCCGAGCGAGGCATCGATCAACAGATGTGCAAGCGGGATTTTATCGATGCTGGCGCGATCCGCCGAGATTTCGAAATCGAGGTCAGGCCCGGCAGTGCCGAAATCACTCGGCGGATGGCGCAACATTGCGGCGAACGGAGTGAGATCCAGCTGGTTGAAATGCAGCGCGCCAGCGAGATATCGTTGCTGATTCAGAACAGCAACGCCGGTGACGCGGGCAGGACCGATATTGCCGGCGATTCCATCAAACGTCATGCGACTGGCCACGCCGCTTACGTTCGCAGCTAGATTGACTTGCCGCCAACCGGGTGGCAATGCCAGGGGCAGTCCGTAGGCTGCGGCAAAATCCGCAAGTCCCGAACTGCTGAAAATGGCCTTCGCCAGCAAAATGCCGGCGGGGTCTAGCCTGCCGCGGAGCCACAGGCTCGTATCACCCGGCAGGTTTGCATTGAGAGAAGTGACATTGGCGCCAGCCGCGCTGAACTCGATGGTAGTGTGCAAATGCGGGATGGTGATGAAATGACCATTCGCGGCGAGGTGCGTGTTGCTGGCGTCGAGCGCAAGATGCGTGGGTAGCGCAGCGAATGCCGGGCCAGCGGCGAGCATTTTGGATTGCAAAGGCAGCACGAGATTTTGGCCGGATAGCAGCACAGTGAACAAGGGTTTGCTCAGCGCCAGCATGGCGCTTCCGGAAAGCGATGCGCTGCTTTCCTGCATGGTGAGCTTCGAAAGCGCCACGTGAT
Source organism: Alphaproteobacteria bacterium (assembly GCA_026225015.1). GTDB lineage: Bacteria > Pseudomonadota > Alphaproteobacteria > Acetobacterales > Acetobacteraceae > Acidocella. The sequence continues at coordinate 2,789 of JAMFRY010000004.1, read as the reverse complement.
CCGGATCGGCGATTATCTCGGCGCTGCCGGCCAGAGGCTGCGTAAAACCGGCATCGAGCGCCTCGAGCGTATTTGCGCCGAAGGTTGCTCTTGCAGAAAGCGTGCTGGAGGAATCATAAGTGCCGGAGATATGCGCCTGCATATTTGTTGCGTTATCGGTGTTAAGATCCAGCGTCACTTGCGTGCTGCCGACCGCCGAGAGCGCGCCAAAGCCCAGAGACATACTCACGGGATAACCCGATATGCTGCCCGTGCCGGCGACCGAGAATGCGCCATCGCCAACGGTGAAAATATCGGCAGATACATGGGAGACGGTGATTCCGCCAAGGCTGACCACGCCATCATTAATCTGTGCATGCAACGAGGTGAGCCAGCGCGGCGGAGCGATCGCGGCCGCGCCGCCGGGCAGCGGCCAGGGCAAGGTGATATGGGGGGACTGCAAGGTGATACTGCGCGCCAATACCTGCCCGCGCAGCAGCGGGATCGGGGCGATATCCAGCGTGAGAGAAGGCGCGGTAACACTCTCCTGATCCGGGCTGGTGATGGTGATGTCACCCGCGACGAATTGCGGGTGCGGCAGCAAGGTAAGGAACAGTTTGCCCCGGATGTGAACCGTGCGGCCGGTGAGCGACGAGGCCAAGGCTTCAATGGCGCCGCGGTGGTAGCCCGAAGAGACCAGTTTCGGGAGCGCCACAGAAGCCGTGCCGGCAACGGCGATAAGCCCAAGCGGAATGATCCAGATCAGGTGTTTCTTGTGCAAGCCCCTGGCGGGTTTACGCCGAGCAGGATCGCCGCTCATAGCGCGCCTATGCTGGCCGCGCCCGAGCCGGCAGCGCCTGAGCCGGCAGCGCCATAACCCCCGCCGCCGGGCGTCTCGATGACAACCGCGTCGCCCTCGGCAAGCGTTGCCTCGGCGCAGCCGGCGAGCGTCTCGATGCTGCCATCCGCGCGCTCCACCCATTGCCGTCCAACCGAGCCGGGGCTGCCCCCGGCGAGGCCGAATGGCGGGATCGTGCGGCGGGAGGCGACGATGGTGACGGTCATCGGCTCCAAGAAGCGGAGTTTCCTTATCACGCCATTGCCGCCGCGATATGCGCCATCGCCGCTGGAATCCATTCGGATGGCGAAGGTCTCGATGCGTACCGGATAGCGCAATTCGAGGATTTCCGGATCGGTGATGCGGGTATTGGTCATATTTGTATGCACCGCGGACGCGCCGTTGAAACCGGGGCCCGCGCCGGCGCCGCCACAGATGGTTTCGTAATATTGGTGCCGCGCATTGCCGAAAAGCAGATTATTCATGGTCGCCTGGGCACAGGCGCAGGCATTCAGCGCGCCGAGTAGGGCGGAGGTGACGGCTTGGCTGACCTCGGTATTGCCGGCGACCACGGCAGCACCAGGAGCCGGCTGCAGGAAACTTGCCTGCGGGATAATCAAGGTGAGTGGTTTCAGGCAGCCTTCATTGAGCGGAATATCGGCCCCGACCAGGCAGCGAAAAGCGTAGAGCACCGCGGCGGTGGTGACGGCAGGCGGGGCGTTGAAATTGTTCCGCGCCGATGCGCCGGTTCCGGTGAAATCGATGATGGCGGATTTTGCGGCGCGATCGATGGTGACTTTCACCCTCAACGGCGTGCCGTCATCCATAAGGTAGTCGAAGCTGCCATCGGCGAGATTGCCGATCACGTCGCGGATGGCGCGCTCCGCATTGGCTTTGACATGGCCCATATAGGCTTCTACCATCGCTGCGCCGTAGCGGGCGATGATTGCGTTCAGGGCGTTCAACGCGCTCTCGTTGGCGGCGATCTGCGCCTTGATATCGGCGACGTTCTGGTCCGGATTGCGGGCCGGATATTTGCCGCCGCCCAGCAGCTCGCGAAATTCCTGCTCCCGAAACGCTTCGCCGGAGCGGAGCAGGAAGTTATCGATCACCACCCCTTCTTCTTCGAGAGTCTTGGAAAACGGCGGCGTGGAACCCGGTGTGAGACCGCCGATATCGGCATGGTGGCCTCGGCTGCCGGCGAAAAACCGGATTTTCTCGCCGGTTTCATCAAAGACCGGCGTAATCACCGTGATATCCGGCAAATGCGTGCCGCCGGCATAGGGATTGTTCAGGGCGATGGAGTCGCCGGGTTTCAGGGAATCGCCGCGTAGCGCGACTACATGGCGCACACTTGCCCCCATGGCGCCAAGATGCACCGGTACATGTGGGGCATTGGCGATCAGCCCGCCTTGCGCGTCGAAAATGGCGCAGGAGAAATCCAGCCGCTCCTGGATATTGACGCTCTGCGAGGTATTGCGCAGCACGACGCCGGATTGTTCGGCAATCGCCATGAACAGATTGTTGAAAAGTTCCAGCAATACCGGGTCGGGTTTGCTGATATCGGCGTAATGTCTGTGCTGCCGCGGCGCGATGCGCTTGAGGATCAGATGGTTGCGCGGCGTTACTTCGGCCTGCCAGCCGGGTTCGATGATGGTGGTGGCGTTGGCCTCATAGATCAGCGCGGGACCGGCGACGCGATCCGCGGCGCACAAATACTCCCGGTCATAGATCGGGGCTTGCATCCAGGAACCGGCGGAGAAAATCTTCGCGCTGGCTTTGGGCTCAAGCGGTTCGGTGCGGGGCGCAATTTCAGCCTCGCTGATCTGCGTGCCGGGTGCTGAGGCTTCCGCGGAAATGGTCTCTGCGACGAGAGTTTTCTCGGGCGTTACGAATCCGAAGAGTTTCCTATGCGCGGCCTCGAACGCCGCGCGCATTTCCGGCAGCGTGGCGAAGGGGATTTGCAAGGCGG